>DATHFI010000317.1:0-3894 GCA_035490275.1 Planctomycetota bacterium | reverse complement strand
CCAGCCGCCGGGCATCCTCCTCGGGGAGGTTCTCCGCGAAGATGCCCCCGCGCCGCACGGCGATCTTGGCCTCGAGGACGGTCACGCCGAGGACCGGAGCCAGGAGCGCGCCGTACTTCCGCGGGTCGGCCGCGACGTCCTCCTTGAGGACGATCGTGAAGAGGTCCATGGGGTCTCAGATTATAGACGCCGGAAGGCGGCATCAAGCATCAGGCATCAGGCATCAGGCATCAGGGGTAGGAGGCTGGAAGCTCGAAGCTCCCCTGATTCCTGATGCTTGATTCCTGATTCTTAATTCCTGATTCTTAATTCTTGATTCCGCCTACAACCCCAACTCCCGCCACTTGCGGTCTACGAGCGCCTTGATTTCGGGCGACATCACGATCTCGTCGGGCCACGGGCGCGTGAATCCCTCGCCGGGCGTCTTGCGCGTCGCGTCGATCCCGACGTGCGAGCCGAGCCCCGGCAGGCGCGACGAGTGGTCCAGGATGTCGATCGGCCCGAGGACGAACTCGAAGTCGCGCTCGGGGTCGATGTGGTTGAGCGCCTTCCAGGCGACCTCGCCGTAGTCGCGCACGTCCACGTCGTCGTCGACGACCACGATCACCTTGCTGAACATCGCCTGCGGCAGGCCCCAGATCGCGTGCATCACCTTGCGCGCGTGGCCGGGGTACTGCTTGCGGATCGAGACGAGCATCAGGTTGTGAAAAATCCCCTCGTAGGGCATGTGGTAGTCCACGACCTCGGGGAGC
This sequence comes from Planctomycetota bacterium, assembly GCA_035490275.1. Taxonomy (GTDB): domain Bacteria; phylum Planctomycetota; class MHYJ01; order MHYJ01; family JACPRB01; genus DASRJF01. Next base: position 3,142 of record DATHFI010000317.1, on the reverse strand, counting down.
TGCATCTTCATGAGCGGCAGGAAGAGGCGCTCGATCGCGCCCCCCATGAAGCAGTCCTCCTGCACGGGCGGCCCGACGATGATCGTGTGGTAGACCGGATTCTTCCGGTGGGTGATCGCGGTCACGTTGAAGACGGGGAACTCGTCGGCGAGCGAGTAGTACCCGGTGTGGTCGCCGAAGGGGCCCTCGGTCCGCCGGGAGGCGGGATCGATCGTTCCCTCGAGCACGATTTCCGCGCCCGCGGGCACCTCGATGTCGACGGTCTCGCATTTCGTCAGCTTCACCCCTTCCTGGCGGATGACGCCCGCGAAGAGGATCTCGTCCATGTCGGGCGGGAGGGGGAGCGTCGCCGCGAAACAGACGGCGGGGTCGGCGCCGATCACCGCGGCCGCCTGCAGCGGCGCCTTCGCCTTGCGCAGGTGGCGCGCGCCGTCCTTGTGGGGATGGAAGTGCATCCCCGTCGAGCGCTTGTCGTACACCTGCATCCGGTACGCGCCCACGTTTCGCCGTCCCGTCTCAGGGTCGTACGTGAAGACGCAGGGGAACGTGATGAACCGCCCGCCGTCCTGCGGCCAGCACTTGATCACGGGGAACTTGTCGAGGTCGACCGCGTCCCCCTTGAGGATCACGTCCTTGCACGGGCCTCCCGAGACCGACTTCGGCAGGAAGCTCGCGGCCTCCATGAGCCTCGGGAGGGCCTTGATCTTGTCGAGGAACCCGCCCTTCGGCGGGTGGAGCGCCATCTCGATGAAGGAGGTGAGCCGGTCCGGCAGTTTCTTCACGCTCTCGACCTCGAGCGCCATCGCCATGCGCTCGTCGGAGCCGAAGAGGTTGATGGCGACGGGGATCTTGTGGCCGCGGACGTTCTCGAAGAGCAGCGCCGGCCCGCCCGATTTCACGACGCGGTCGGTGATCTCGGCGATCTCGAGATCCTGCGAGACCTCCGTTCGGATGCGCTTGAGCTGGCGCTTGGCCTCGAGCTCGGCGAGAAATTCCTGGAGATCGGCGAAGGGCATGGGGAGAGTCTACGGGAGGAATCAGGAATTAGGAATCAGGAATTAGGAATTAGGAATTAGGAATTAGGAATCAGGAATCAGGAATCAGGAATCAGGAATCAGGAATCAGGAATCATCCCCCTGATTCTTGATTCTTGATTCCATCCTCAGGCCAAAAGAAAACCCCCGACCTTTCGGCCGGGGGTCGCCACCACCACCATCGACCCGACGGAATATCGCTAGGGATCAAATCCCTTCGGAGGCGGAGGAGGAGGCGGAGGAGGAGGCATCGGCTCGCCGAAGGGCGGCGCCGGAGGAGCCGGGGGAGTCGCGGGCGGAGCAGGAGGCGGCGGAGGAGGATCTTTCTTCTCCGGCTTCTCCGGCGTATTCGCGCCCCGGCCCAGCAGCCTCGCCGCGATATCGTCGACCCTCTGCCTCTGGGCCAGGAGCATCGCCAACGCCTTGGTAATGACTTCGTTGACCTCCGCGGGCCCGCTGAATTTCCGGAATTTGTCGTACTGGACCCTGAGCATATTCTTGGCCAGGGAGAGGGGATGCGCGGCGTCCTTGGCATCCAGGCAATCGAGCATGTAGACGGTTGAGTCCAGTATGACCCCATAGCCCCGGAGGGCGATTTCCGCCTCCTCCTTGCGCCCCTTTTCGTCGTGCTCGAGGAGCTCGTCCTGCCGGCGGTCGAGGACGGAGAGGGCCCAAAGGGTCCGGTTGGATATGCCCGGCTTCTTTTCGGTCAGAAGGGCCACCAGCTCCACGGCGCGCAGGTAGGCGCCCGTTGCCCGGATCTTGGCCGTGGGGGGCTGCTGGATTCCTCGATTCTTTCGGGCCCATTCGCAGGCGAAGAGGGCCGGGCGGATCGCCGACTTGACGCCCTCCGGCAACGCTTCAAGGTCCTTCTGGTGCAGGGCCAGTTCCCGGAAAGCCGGGCCCGGGTGCTGGTTCGCGTTCACGAGTCGCGCGATGATCGGCCCCGCGCCCTCGCCCACGAGAGCGGCATAAGCGTCGACGATTTCAGGCAGGTCCTGTTTCGCGTCCTGCTTGGCGAGCTCCATGATCTCGTCGAGGCGGTCCCGGGCGGCGCCCTTGAGGATGGCCATCACCTGCTCGAGGGAGTCGCGTTTCAGGATGGGAACCTTCGATTCGCCACCCCTGGGAAGCAGGATGTCCGCCTGTTCCTGGGAGAGCTTCACGGAATAAAGCCGGTGTCCCGGAAGCACCCTCGCCAGGACCGGCTCGGCGGGCGGTTCCTTCGGAGGCTCCTTGGGTCGGGTTCCCTGGGCCGTATCATCATCCTTCTTGCCCGGGTCGACAGGGTCCTTCGGCGCCGGGTCCTTCGGCGCCACCGGCTTGTCCGGCTTGGCAATGTCTTTCTTGGGCGGCTCCGGCTGCGGCTTTGGGGGCGGCGGGTTCACGGGCTCGACGGTCTGGTCCTGGGGCAACTCACCCGTCTGCGGGGTGATTTCGACTTCCTTGGTGACGTCCGGCCGGCTGAGGTCGAGCGGCCTCGCCTCGGGTTCGAACTTCGGCATCGGGGGCGGAGCGGGCTTTTCCTTGGCGATTCCAGAATTCACCGGCGGCGGGGCGGGACGGAAAATCGCCCAGGCGCCGACGACGAGGAAACCGGCGGCCGCGGCGGCGAAGACGAGCCCGGCGACCCGGCGGCGCGAAGGGGCCACCTTTTGATCGGGGTCGTGCCGAAGCCGACTTCGTCCAGGACATGCTTGCGCTGCTTGGCCCAGAAGTAGTCGGGCCGGTCAGCGAGATCGGCGAGGTCGGTCTCCCGGAAGTAGCGGCCGATGAGGATCTGCCGCTTCCATGCGGCGGCGCACTCGGCGCAGCCGTGGATGTGGGCCCGGAGCTCCTCCGCCTCGGTCCGGTCAAGGACCCCTTCGGCGAGGTCGGACAGGGCTTCAAGGATCTGTTCGCACGTCTTCATTTCAACTCACACGCTCGTTCCGGAGCAGCTGCTCCAGTTTCTTGCGGGCTAGGAAGAGCCGCGAGGTCACCGTCGCCGTCGGAACCCCCACGATCCTGGCGATCTCCTCGTGGGTGAGATCCTCGCGGAGGCGGAGGTGAAGGACCACGCGCTGCTCCTCCGGCAGCTGGGCGATCGCCTTCTCGATCGTCTCCCG
>DATHFI010000316.1:0-5002 GCA_035490275.1 Planctomycetota bacterium | reverse complement strand
GTAGTACATCTTGAGGATCAGGCGGTCTTCCGCCGGGAGACGCCCCATCGCCTCGTGGACCAGGAGGAAATCCTCCTGGGTGAGGCGGTCCGCCGGGTCGGCCGGATCGCGCAGCTCGCCCAGCAGGTCCGCGTCGTCAGTCTCGAGGCGCACGTGCTTGAGCGACCCCTTCCGCATTTCGGTGCGGATGAAATCGAGGGTGCGCCGCGTCGCGAGCACCGTGAGCCAGGTGCTCAGGGAGCTGTGGCCCGCGAAGCTCCGGAGCCGGCGGCAGCGGTCCTCGCAGAGCGAGGCCCACACGGACTGGGCCGCCTCGTCGACCTGGTTCGGATCGACCGACTTGAGGACGCGGTGAAGCGTGGTGCGCGCGGCGTGGGAGACGAGCGCCCCGTACTGCCGGATCATGTAGCGCCAGGCCTCGGCGTCGCCGCGGGAACAGCGGCGCACGAGGTCCCTCTCGGCATCGGTCCGGGACGCGTCGCGCGCGGTCATCTCACATGAATTATACACCCCTCGCGGGCGCCGTCCCACTATATGCTAAGGTGATCGCATGCCGGAGATCGTTCTCCAGGGCGCCCCGCGCTCCTGCGTCCTGCGGATCGGACGGGGCTTCGCGCGCCCCGATCTCTCCATGGACCGCGTCGACCCCGACCGCCTCGTGATCGCCGACCGGCGCGTCGAGAAAATCGCCCGCCCCTGGATCTCCGACGGCCGCGCGATTTTCCTCACCGGAGGGGAGCGCTCCAAGACGATCGCGAGCGTGATGAAGGTCGTCCGGTCGCTCCTCCGGCGCCGCCACGAGAGGCGCCAGCCCATCGTCGCCGTCGGAGGCGGAACCCTCTGCGACCTCGTCGGCTTCACCGCCTCCATCTACCTGCGGGGCGTCCCCCTCCACCTCGTCCCCACGACGCTCCTCGCCCAGGTCGACGCCGCCATCGGCGGCAAGAACGGCATCGATCTTCCCGAGGGGAAAAACCTCCTCGGCACGATCCGCCAGCCCGACACGGTTCTCATCGATCCCCTGCTCCTCGCGGACCTTCCCGATCGGGAGTTCGCGTCGGGCATGGCCGAGATCGTCAAGTGCGGGGTCATCCGGGACGCGGACCTCTTCGAACTGCTCGAGCGCCGGGGCGCGGAGGTCCGGGCGCGCGACCCCGGGGTCCTCTCGGAAATGCTCGTGCGCGCCATCACCGTGAAAGTCGAGGCCGTGCGCGCGGACGAGTCGGACACCGGGGAGCGCGCCCTCCTGAACTACGGGCACACGGTCGGCCACGCGATCGAGGCGGCGCGCGGCTACCGGATCCGGCACGGCGAGGCCGTGTCGCTCGGGATGGAGGCCGCGGCGCACCTCGCGTGGAAGATGGGCCTGGTGCCGAAGGAAATTCCCGCGCGGCAGACTGCCTTGCTGCGGGCGTGCGGCCTTCCCACGCGGCTCCCGGGACTCCGGCCCTCCGCCATCCTCGAGGCGATGAAAAACGACAAAAAGCGGGTCCAGGGCCGGCCGCGTTTCGTCCTCCCCGAGGGGATCGGACGCGCGCGGCGCGGCGTCGAAGTCGAGGAGAAGCTCGTCCTCGAGGCCGTCGAAAAAATCACCCGCTGACGCCCCCGGCGGTCGTTCGGTACAGCTCGCCCTCGGAAGTCACCAGTCCACGCGCGGCCAGCCGCTCCAGCGACGCCGTCACGGCGCACTCGGGCAGGCGGCTCGCCGCCGCGATCGACTCCGCCGTCCGGGTCCGGCTCCCCAGCTCGCGCAGGACGGCCCGCTCGATCGGCGAGACGCCGGCGGCCGACGAAACGCTCCGCAGGAGCGGGGCGATCGCCGGGAGTTCCTCGAGGACGTCCGCGGCGGTCTCGGCCAGCTTCGCGCCCTGCCGGATGAGCAGGTGGGCGCCGCGGCTCATCGGATTCTCCACGCTCCCGGGCAGCGCGAAAACCTCGCGGCCCTGCTCCATCGCCCAGTCGGCGGTGATGAGCGCCCCGCTCTTCTCGCCCGCCTCGACGACGAGGATGCCGAGGGAGAGCCCGCTGATGAGGCGGTTCCGGCGCGGGAAATTCTCGGGAATCGGCCCGGCGCGCAGCGGGAACTCGCTCAACAGGGCCCCGCGCTCGGCGATCCGGCGCGAGAGTCCCCGGTTCTCCGGCGGGTACACGGAGCAGACGCCGCTGCCAAGGACCGCGAGGGTCCGGCCTCCCTTCGCGCGCAGGGCGCCGTGATGCGCCTCGGTGTCGATGCCCCGGGCGAGGCCGCTGACGACCGTGACGCCCATGGAGGCGAGCTCTCCACCGAATCTCCCCGCCTGTCGCAGGCCGTACGGCGTGGCCTGACGCGAGCCCACCACGCCGATGCCGAGCAGGTCGCGCTCTTCGAGGGCGCCGCGGACGTAGAGCACGAGGGGCGGATCATACAGGTTCCCCAGCGCGGCGGGATAGCCCGGGCCCTCGAACGGAAGAATCGAAACCCCTTCGGCCGCCGCCGACTCGATCTCGCGGGCCGCTTCTCCGGATCGTCCGGCCTCGACGATTGCCGCCGACGTGATCTCCCCGATCCCTGGAACGCGCCGCAATTCGGACCGGGGCGCCCGCAGCGCCGCTCGCGCCGAGCCGAACCGGTCGCGGAGACGGCGGTGGAGGGCCGCGCCGACGAGGCCGGTGAGATTGAGGGCGACGAGCGATTCGAGATCGGGCTCCACTCAACGGAGTGCGTGGAAAATGCGGAAGACCGCATTTTCCAGCTTCCCGCCCCCCGCTCCCAGTTCCCGGCAGCTTCAAGCTTGAAATTGCTGGAGCATGGAAGCTGGAAAGTGGAAGCTGCGAGCAGATCAGCGAACACCGACACGCATTGGACGGAAGGCCGCATCGTCCGCCGGCGCGACGTTCAGGATGCGGACCTCGCCCGTTTTCGTTCCGGCGCAGACGGCCACGAGGGCGTCGCCGGCCGGCACGTCGGCGTACCGCGCCGTGAGCCGGGCGGCCTTCAGGACCGCTTCCTCGTCGTGAGCCCCCCGGATGACGGTGACGGGCCCGACGAAATCGCGGACCCGGACCAGCACGTCCTCGGGATCGGCAAACGACTCGAGCATGTTGTTCTCGCGCTCGTTGCGGCCCACGATGATCTTGCAGTCCGGTGAGACCCGGAAATGGCGACCCACGCGGAGCAGGTTGATGTCGCGGGCGCCGCCGTCGGGATCGTTGTCCCAGAGGTCGCGCAGGCGGTCGGAGTAGCCGGGATCGGTCAGCAGGCATCCCCCCGACGGCTGCGGAATCTTCTCGATGCCGTATTCTTTCGCCATCTCGTACTGCCGCGTCCGGCCCCGCCCCGAGATGTCGAGCAGGCGCGAGCGGTCGACGATCCCCTCGAGCTCCGGCCGCGTCGGCTCCAGGAGCTTCGCCGAGAGCGGGCGCACGACCAGTCCCTCGAGCCCGAGTTCCCGGTCGATTTCCCGGAACCGGTGCAGGGTCTGCGACATCGGGCGCTGGTTGAGGACCTCCCCCGTGATGAGGAACCCCGCGCCGTGCCGGTCGAGGAACTCCCGCGCCCGGCCCAGCATCATGATCCGGCAGTCGACGCACGGATTCATGTTCCGTCCCCGGCCGTGCTTCGGGTTCTTCACCATCTCGATGTAGTCCTGGCCGAGGTGGGGCATTTTCACGTCGAGTCCGAGATGGCCCCACAGTTTCATGAGGGGCTCCACGTCGTGGCCGCAGGAGCCGGCGCTGACGGGGTCGCAGCCGAAATGGGTGATGAACCGGATCGCGGTGACGGGCACGCCCTGGTCGAGCATCACCCGGACGGCGAGCATGCTGTCGAGTCCGCCCGACAGGAGAGCTACGGCCTTGCGGGGAATCATCGCTTTTTCCGAAGGAAACGGGGGCCTTCCTCGCGTCCAGTGTATAGGCGCTGGGGATTCGGTGTCCAACCCCAATTCGTTGACAGGGGGACCCCCGGGCCTATAATCCGGATCGGACTGCGGAGGATTCCTTCATGCGCACTAGGACGATGACCGGCGCCGCCTTCCTGGCGCTCTCGGTGTTCGCCGCCCCGCTCTTCGCGGACGTCGTCCCGGCGCGGAAAACGAAGGCGGATCGCGACGCGGTCGCGGTCGAGCGGCGGCTCGTCTCCCTGGGGATGGACGCCTCCGCGGCCCGTGGAAGCGCCGAAGGCCTCACGCCCGCGGAGCTGCGGTTCTTCGCGGCCGACCCGTCGAAGCTCCACCCCGTGGGCCAGCAGGACATGTTCGCGGGCCAGACGGTCAACCTCTGGTTCGAGAGCGTCGGCGGCGCCGTCATGCTCGCCGCGGGGCTGGGCACCGGCTATTACATGCTCCACAATCGCGAGTAATCGCCGGAGACCGCCCGTGAAGAACCTGGGACGGGGAGTCGCCGTCGTCTGTTGCGCGCTGATCCTGGCACGGCCGGGATTCGCCTGGGCCGACGTGGTTCCCGCGCGGAAGGCGAGCGCGGACCGCGACTCGGCGGCGGTGGAAAAGCGCCTGGTCGCCCTGGGCCTGGATACCCCGACGGCCAAGTCCGGCGCCGAGGGGTTGACCCCTTCGGAACTTCGCTTCTTCGCCGAAGACTCGTCCCGCCTCAATTCCGTGGGAGGCCTGACCTGGAGCGAGTGGATGGGAGGCGGAGCCGTCCTGCTTCTTCTCACCTTCATCTACTTCGCCTTCATCGGCGTCTAGCACAACCATGAACCGTCGCGCAGGATTGGTGGCGTCCTTCGTCGTGGCCGCGCTGCTCGTGGCGCGTCCCGGGTTCGCCCTGGCCGACGTCGTCCCGGCTCGCAAGGCCGCCGCGGCGCGCGATGCGGCCGCGGTGGAACAGCGCCTGGTCACGCTGGGCGTCAACTCCTCGACCGCCAAGGCGGGCACCGAGCACCTCACCCCTTCGGAACTCCGCTTCTTCGCCGAAGATTCGTCGCGCCTGCAGGTCGTCGGCGGGCTCACGTGGGATGAAATGTTGGGCGGGTTGGTTTTCGGCGGGTTTATCGCCTTGTATG
>DATHFI010000315.1:0-6537 GCA_035490275.1 Planctomycetota bacterium | reverse complement strand
CGAGCGACCCGAGGATGGAGGTCAGGGGCGTCCGCAGCTCATGGCTCACGGTCGAGATGAACTCGTTCTTGATGCGGTCGACCTTCTGCCGCTCGGTGATGTCCGCGATGATCCCGCCGAGGAAGACCTCGTCCCCCGTTTTCCAGGAGGAGACCGAGAGGGCGATGGGGAATTCCCCGCCCCCTTTCCGCAGGCCTTCCAGCTCGACGGTGCGGCCGACGACCCGGGATTCGCCTCCGATGAGGAAGCGCGCGATCCCCTTCCGGTGGAGGTCCCGATAGCGCTCGGGCATGATCGCCGTGATGGGCTGGCCCAAGACTTCGGAAGCGCGATAGCCGAAGATCCGCTCGGCCCCGCGGTTCCACGACAGGATGATCCCGCGGCTGTCGGCGATGAGAATGGCGTCGTTCGCGGAGTCGACGACGGACCGGAACCGGTCCTCGATGGAATTGAGGGCCATCTCGCCTTGCTTCCGCTGGACGAACTGGCCCACCTGCCCGGCGACGCCCGCCAGCGTATCGAGCATGGCCTCGTCGGGCGGGTCCATCGTGCGCCCGAAGAACTCGAGAACCCCGACGATCTCGCTGCCGCTCTGGAGCGGGAAGGCCAGGGCCGACTTCAGCCCCTCCTTCAGGGCCACCGGGGCGCGGATCACGTGCTCCGCCTTGGCAAGGTCGGGGATCCAGGCGAGTTTTCCATTCTGACAGACTTTTCCGATGAGGCCTTCGCCCCGGCCGATGACCTGCGCGCGGGTGGCGGCCTCGAATTCCGGCACGGGAGTCCGCGGCGGGTGCCAGAAGGAAAGACAGCGGAGCTTTTCGACTTTCTCGTCCCACAGCCAAAGCGCCCCCGTGTCCCAGCCGAGGCTCTCGCAAAAAATGCGGAGGATCTCCGGGGCGGCCTCGTCGAGGTCGGCGGATTCGGCGAGCGTCCGCGTCGTCGCGAGGTGCGCCCGCATGAGGCGCTCCAGGCGCTTGCGTTCGAGCGCGTACCGGACCGCGCGGATCAGGTCGCGGCCCTCGACCTGGCCCTTCACGAGGTAGTCCTGCGCCCCGAGCCTCATAGCGCGCACCGCCAGGTTCTCGTCGTCGAGGCCGGTCATCAGGACGATCGGAACCTTGGGGGCTTTCGAGTGGGTCAGCGTCAGCGCGTCGAGTCCCTGGCAGTCGGGAAGGGAAAGGTCGAGGAGGACGAGGTCCACCTCCTGGCGGTCGAGCATTTCCAGGCCGGTGCTCATCCGGTCGGCGTGCACGAGGTGGAAGCTCGCGGTGCCGGCCTCGGCCAGGGTTTCGCGGAGCAGGCGCGCGTCGCCGGGATTGTCCTCGATCAGGAGGATCCGGATGGGCCTGTTCATGACTGCATGGATCGTCCGGCCGGGGGCGGGAGGCCGCCGGCGTTATTCACGGTTTCGAGCCGGTCTGGATTCCCTCGTCCAGCCGGCGCGCGCCCTCCATGAGGAGGTGCATCGTCGGCAGGTTCACCTGGTCCGACATCTCGACCGGGCACTCGGTGAATTCGAAATTCCCGCCCGACCAGGAGAGCAGGTAGTAGACGGCGTCCTTGTCCTTCAGGGGGCTGCCGTCGAGATTCGAGTGGACCACCACGCCCTCGTGGAGAAAGATCCGGCCCTTCTCGTCGGAATCGGGGCGGTTGAGCTCCATGACGCCGCTCTTCCGCTCCAGGTCGAGCATCGTCAGGAGCGACGGAAGGCCCACCTGCTCGAGGCGGCCGTGGAATCCGGCCCTTCCCCGGGCGGCGAATCCCGCCTGCGTCCGCAGGCCCGTCTCCATGGCCGTGCGGCGCCGCAGGGCCGTGGCGACGCGCACCAGGAGTTCCTCCGCCTGAAAGGGCTTGGGGAGGTAGTCGTCCGCGCCGAGCCGGAACCCGTGGACGCGATCCTTGGAGGAGTCGAGGGCGGTCAGGAAGAGCACGGGCACGAAGGCGAAATCGGGCATCGACCGGACCTGCTTGATGAAAGTCCAGCCGTCCATCTTGGGCATCATGACGTCGAGGATGATGAGATCGGGCCGGGTGCCCACGGCCGTCGCCAACCCCTCCTCCCCGTCCGAGGCGGTCAGGACCTCGTATTTCTCGTTCCGGAGGACGGTGGAGACCATCCGGAGAATCCACTCATCGTCGTCCACGATGAGGATCCGGGGGGCGGGCATATGAGGGAAGCTTATCGCTTGGCCGATTGGGAAGTCAAACTGGACCGGACAGACTTCGGACCTCCGACCTCAGACTTCAGAAAGTACTCAGGTGGTCCCTGCTGACAACGCCTGAAGTCTGAAGTCTGAGGTCTGAGGTCTGCCCCATCACAAGATCCTGTCATCCTCCAGCCAGGCAAATTCCCCGCCAAGGGTTTGATTCGCGACGTCATTGGCCATGACATCGTCGTTCCACCAGAGTCCGCGGAAGTGGGCCCGCACCCGGCGGCGGGCGAGTTTGCCGACGAGATCGGCCAGGACGACGGCGCGTCGCGCCTCGGGGTGCCCCTGCAGGAGCATCGTCCGGGCCCTGGACGCCGACGCGGCGAGCGCGAAGAGCTCCAGGGCCACGTCCACCAGCCGGAAGAGGAAAGCCTGGCGGCGCGCCATCCGCCCCCGATGGACCATCATCCCGTGGAACATCTCCCGCGCCAGCTTCCGCGAGGCCCGGTCCGCGAATCGCAGGTGCGTGGCCAGGCGCCCGAAATCGTGGAACCGCGGCCACCATCCCCACCCGATCCAGCGGGCGGGATACCAGAGCGCGTAATAGCCGGCGATTTTCGGAAGCGCGGCGAGCTTGGCGAGCTTCCCCTTTTCCGGATCGATGAGCGCCCCCGCGACTTGAAGGTGGCGGTCCACCGCCTCCCGCGCGATGAAGAGATGCATGATCTCGCTCGACCCTTCGAAGATCCGGTTGATCCGGAAATCGCGCATCATGCGCTCGACGCCGATCGGCTTCTCGCCGCGCGCGGCGAGCGACGCCTCGGTCTCGTACCCCCGGCCGCCGCGGATCTGCATCGCGTCGTCCACGATGTCCCATCCGCGCCGCGTGTTCCACTCCTTGGCCGCCGCCGCCTCGAGTCGGATGTCCGTCCCCCCGCGATCCGAGAGTCGCGTCGCGAGATCCGAGACCGCCTCCATGGCGAAGGTCGTGGCCGCCATGGCCGCGAGCTTGTGCCCGATCGCTTCGTGTTTTCCGATGGGATGGCCCCACTGGACCCGCTCGCCCGACCACGCCCGGCAGATCGCGAGGCACGCCTTGGCCGTCCCGACCGCCGCCGCGGGCAGGGCGAGCCGCCCCGTGTTCAGCGTGACCAGGGCGATCTTCAATCCCTGGCCCTCCGCGCCGATGCGGTTCTCGACGGGCACGCGGACGTTGGTGAGCCGGATCACGGCGTTGCCGATCGCCCGGAGACCCATGAAATGGCAGCGCCTCTCGACGGTGATTCCCGGGGTCGACCGCTCGACGACGAAGGCGCTGATCTTCCGCGTGCCCGGGTGGGCGGCCATCACGACGAGCAGCTCCGCGAAGGTCCCGTTGGTGCACCACAGCTTCTCGCCGTTCAGGACGTACGCGTCCTTCCCGGGCGTCAGCTCCGCGGTCGTCCGGAGGTGCGCGGGGTCCGATCCGACCTCGGGCTCGGTGAGCGCGAAGGCGGAGATGGCCCCGGCGGCGCAGCGCGGGAGGAACCGCTTCTTCTGCTCCGGCGTCCCGAAGATCTTGACGGGCTGGGGAACGCCGATCGACTGGTGGGCCGAGAGAAGCGCGGTGACATTCGCGCAGGTGGCCCCCAGGAGCTTCATCACGGTGTCGTACTCGGCCTGGGTGAAGCCGAGCCCGCCGTACTCCGTCGGGATTTTCATCCCGAAGGCGCCGAGCTTCTTCAATCCCTCGATCACCTCGGGGGGATACTCGCCCTCGCGGTCGATCTTCGCGGCGTCCACCTTCTCGGCGAGGAAGGCCTTGATCCGGGCGTAGAAGTCGGCGAAGGCCGGGCGCGCGGGCGATTCCGGAAAGGGATGGATGAGATCGAGCCGGAACCGGCCCAGGAAGAGCTCGCGCAGGAAGCTCGGCCGGGTCCACTCCGCCTCGCGGGAGGCTTCGGCGACGCGCAGGGATTCCTGTTCGGTCGGGGCCCGGACGGGGGCGGGGTCGGTCGGCATCACTTCCCTGTGCGGAGACGGTCGGCGAGAAACTGCTCCATGGCGTCGATGGCGAGGATCTTCTTCCGGGTCGTCTCGACGTCGTACGGGACGCGCCGGTAGGTGATCTTCGTGCCGTCGAAGACGGCGTAGCAGGAGCGCGGGTCGCCGTCGCGGGGCTGTCCGACGGAACCCACGTTGCAGAGGTACCGGCGGCCGCGCTCGGGGGCGAAGCTCTCGCCCGGGTCGGACGGATACCAGCAGACCTTGTCGTCGCGGATCACGACCGGGAAGTGGGTGTGGCCGTAGAAGCAGATCCACTTGACCTTGGGGAAGAGCTCGTCGAGCTGGGCCGGATTGAAGAGCCGGTGGCGGTCGCCGAAGGTGTACTCCATGAGCCGCTCCCGCAGCGATCCGTGGACGAACTGGAGGTCGTTCTCCTCGATGAGGTCGGGAAGCCCCTCGAGGAAGGTCCAGCGCTCGCGCGTCCGGCCGAAGAGCTGGTAGAACTTCGGCTCCATCATGTCGCGGGTGTACTCGATGACGTCGCGCGCGGCCGAGTTGAAGCCCATCGCCTTGTTGATGACGGCCCAATCGTGGTTGCCCGCGATCACCGTCTGCACGCGGGTCCGGACCAGGTCCACGACCTTGTCGGGGTCCGGGCCGTAGCCGACGATGTCGCCGAGGCAGACGATTTGCTTGATCCCCTGGCCGTCAATGTCCGCGAGGACGGCCTCGGTCGCCTCCAGGTTCGCGTGGAGGTCCGCGATCAGGGCGAAGGGTGTCGCGGGCATGGCAGAGTGCGATTGTCCAATAAATCTCGGGAAGGGGCAAGCAGGGGAAGAGCTTCAGAGCTCCAAGGCTCCAATGCCGTAGAGCTCTGAAGGTTTGAAGCTCTCAAGTTATTTCTTCGCCGGGGTGGCGAGCGCCGTCTCCGCGCGGTGGCGCACCTTGTCGGAAGGATCGTTCGCGGCGGCCTGCTGGAGGGCCGACTTGACCTCGGCCTGGCCCAGGTATTCCCCGAGGGTCTGGGCCGCTTCGGTTCGCACGTCCTCGTCCGGGTCGGAGCTGAGCGACCGGATCAGGACGGGCGGCACTTTCGCGTTGTCGGACCCGCGCAGATTCCGGAGGATCACCGCCCGGATCCGGGCCTCCTGGGCCGAGGCAAGGAGGGCGAGGGCGGCGTCGACCACATCGTCCGCCTTGTGGGCGGCGTACAGGCGCAGGGTCCCCAGGGCCGCGGCCCGCTGCTGGTCGGTGATCGTCGTGTCCATGAGACGTTTCTTCTGGGATTCGATCGCCACCTGGTTTCCGCGGCTGGGCCGGCTCTGGTCGGTGAAACCCGGGGTGCCCGAGCCCAGGGGGGGCCGACGCTCGAGAGCCTCGACCCGCTTCCGGAGGTCGGCCAGCTCCTGGTCGCTGGAAAGGGGGGAACCGGACGGCGCGGGCGGAAGGGGAGGCCCTTTCCCCTGGTTCAGGCGGGAGATTTCCGCCTCCAGGTGGGCGATTCGGACTTTCAGGGCATCGACCGCCGCCGGGTCGCCGGGGAGCGCCGGGGCCGATCGGACCCGATAATAGGCCCCCGCGGCCACGAGCCCTCCCACGAGCGAGAGGGCGAGAGCAATCCAAGTCGCGGCGCCTTTCATCCCGGTGTGATACGACGAAGGGGCCCCCGGCGTCAAGACTGGGGGGGGCTGGGGGGGCGGCTTCCAGATTCCAGATCCCAGGCTCCGAATTACCAAGATACAAGCCGGAGCCGAAAGACCTGTTGGCGCGCACGCCGTGTGAATGGCCGCTATGGAGCTCAAAGCTGGAAACTTCGGAAAACTGGGATCTGGGATCTGGAATCTCGAAACTTACCCTCGCGCGCGATTTGACATGTATAAAGAAAAGTTGATCTAATAAGAAAAGTCTTATGAAACAGAGATCCCGTGGCCGTCTCGACTTCGGGGCCAAGCTCTTCCGGGGCCTGGCCGATCTCTCGCGCCTGGCGATCCTCGAGGCGCTCCGCCTCCGTCCCCGCACCGTCTCGCAGGTGGTCGCGCGGACCGGCCTGAGCCAGCCCTCCGCCTCGATGCACCTCGATTGCCTCTGGTGCTGCGGGCTGGTCGATCGCGACACCGTCGGCCGCTACACCGTGTATCGCCTGAAGTCGAAGAAGGTGCTCCGAGTCTTGGAGGCCGCGGAGGATCTCCTCGGGGAGGTCCGGGACCGCATCGCCGAATGTCGCCGCTATGACGAGCGGAAGGCCGGTTTGTGAAGGCGCTCGCGCTCGTCGTCGCCGCGGCGGCCGGGCTCACCCCGTCCATCGCCCACGCCCAGTCCGGGACCCTGGATGTCCTGGACGGCGAAACGCTGTACGAGGGGGGTTGGCTCTTCACGCTCGGGAGCGAGGTCCAGGAGCGGC
>DATHFI010000314.1:0-6742 GCA_035490275.1 Planctomycetota bacterium | reverse complement strand
CCATCGTTCCGAAGGAGCTTCCCGCGAGGAGCGGACGCCCCGCGAGCGTCGCGATTGCGACCAGGACCAGGAGGAGGACGGCGTACAGCTTGAAGAACGGCCGGCCGAGGTCGCGCGGCGGTACGGCGGCCAGGGCGCCCGAAACGCCCGCGGCGAACATGTACAGGAATACGGAGAACCAGTTCAATTCAAGCTCCGAGCTTCGAGCTTCAAACTTCGAGCCAGAGACGGACGGCGCGAGCGATCTCCACGGTCGTGTGGCCCCAATCGAGCCCGAAATCCGGGAGACCTCGAAGAATGCGCTCCGCGTCGGCCCGGTAGCGCGGCTCGTTCGCCGCCTTCGAGAGCCGCAGGAGGAATCGGACACCGGAGCCCGTCTCGGAGGGGTCCGATCGCTTCCGCGACAGTTCTCCCAGCGCTTCCACCCCGGGCCGCCGGTCGAGAAGCCCGCGCTCCTCCGCCGACCAGTATTCCGCGAACAGGCCGGCTCCGAGCTTTTCCGCATCGGGCACAAGATCGAAATCGAGGAGCAGGTGCCCCAGCGCGACGCGGTCTCGGAGCAGGCCGACGCTGCCGCCTTCGCAGTGCGCGTCGCCCAGATGCTCGAGATTCGCGATCGGGATGGTCTTCATGCCGCAGAACGCCGCCGCCGCCAGGGCCGACCGGTCGGTGTAAACCGTCCGGTCTATTTCCGGCTTTGCCATTTTCGCCCGGCCCGCCGCGTCGCGCGAGTAATACTCCTCGTCGGCGGCCTGGCTGCCCATGAATGCTCGCCGCTCCGGGTCGTAGAGAGTCCCCTGTATCCATTTCGCTACCTCGAGCGCCCGGTCGCGACGCCCCGCCTCGAGAAAGGCGCGCATCAGTCCTGCGTTTACGTCGAGGAGTTTCTCGGTGCTCGGGCGCGTCCATCCCTCGCCGGCGCATCCCGCGAAGAAGCCGCCGTCAATGGGATCCCAAAGCCCGCGCCAGACCGCATCCAGCGATTTCTCCAGCACGGGCTTCGCGCGGTGGTCGCTCTCCGCGAGAAAGAGCAGCGTCCCCGGCAGTGGAAGCTTCGCCCCGCGACCGAAGCCGCCGTGGATGGCGTCAAAGTCGGCGAGGATTCCCTCGAGCGTCTTCGTGACGATGTCGGGCCCCGGGACCATGAGGTCCGGTTGACGCGCGTGAAGAATTTGCGCGACCTTGGCGTCACGCTCGCGGGCGGCCTCGGCGAACTGCCCGCGGTTCGCCTCGAACCGCATGGAGAACTGGACCAGGAGCCGTTTCAATTCGTCGGCGTCGAGGTAGGTCGTGGCGTAAAGGAGGAGGCCCTCCGGATCGAGGAACGCCGCCGCCGGCACTCCGCCGGGACTGTACCGGTCGTTGACGTCGGGGCGCCGGTCGGCGTCGACCCGGATCGGCACATATCCGTCGGCGACGAGCCGCGCAACCTCGGGATCGGCGAACGCCTCGCGCTCCAGGCGGCGGGACCACGAGCTCCAGGGGGCGACGAGGGCGAGCAGGATGGGGCGGCCCGTGTCGCGGGCCCGGCGAAAGGCCTCCTCGTTCCAGTCGAGCCAGGGGATGGGGGCCACGGACGCACCCCGCGTCACGGGGCGATGGGCGGCGGCGTGTGGTCGGGCTTCATCCCGAAGACGACTTCGGGCGTGTTGGGCGCGGTGTAGGTCGTGCGGATCGGGACGCCGATGTCGTCCGCGTAGGTGCCGTCGGGATAGAGGATGACGACCGCGTCCTTCTGGACGCACGCCTCCTCGCACAGCTTGCACCCGACGCAATCCTTGGGGCGGACGTTCTTGGCGACCTTGAAGAACTCGCCGGGGTTCTCCGGCGTCACCATCTCGAGGCAGTCGAAGGGGCAGACGTCGACGCACCACTCGCAGCCCGTGCAGTTCTCCTCGCGCACGATGGCGATGGGGCGCTTCTTCGCCTCGATCTTCTTCTTGATGACGCCCCGCTCGTCCTGGATGCAGTCGACCGGGCAGTAGGAGGCGCAGGCGCCGCAGTCGATGCAGACGCTCGGGTCGATGATGTGGAGTTCCTTGACCTTCGCCAGGTCGCCCGGCTCGCCGCCCCAGATGCAGGGCACGGGGCACTTCTTGGCGCAGATGGTGCAGCCGATGCACCATTCGTTGATGTAATAGGACATGGTTAGTTATCAGACTTCAGACTTCTGACTTCAGAAGTCTTCAGAACTGATTTCTACTGAAGTCTGATGTCTGAGGTCTGAAGTCTGCCGGGTTTACTTCGCCAGCTCGTATTTAATTACGTTCACCGGACATCCAACAGCCGACTCGATGATCTTCTCCGACAGGTCGCCCCATTTCGCCTGGCTCTCGAGCTGGACCACGCTCGTCGTCTCCGTGACGTGGAAAACGTCCGGCGCGGTGTCCTCGCAGAGGTCGCAGACGATGCACCCCGGGACGATCCAGACCTTGGTGACGGTCCCCTTCTCCCCCGTCGGGGCCTCGATCCCGCCGATCCCGGACTCCACCACCACGCCCGCCGGGGCGGTGGCGGTCGCGGTCGCGGCGGGGGCGCCGGCGGCGCCGGCCGGCTTCGGAGGAGGCTTCGGCGGGGCCTTCGCCATGGGCTTCGCGAACGGGTTCGTCACCTTGTTTTCCGGCAGGCACCAGTCGATGACCTGCGGCTCGCGGGTGTACGAGGCGTTCTCGTACTCGTGCGAGTGGAAGATCGCGAGGGTCGGGCAGGGCTCCGTGCAGAGCCCGCAGTAAAGGCACTTCTGGTAGTCGACGACGAACCGCTTGGCGATCTTGCCCGCCTTCCCGGCCTCGCGGGTCCAGTCGATCGTGATGCACTCGACCGGGCAGGCCTTGACGCACAGGTCGCAGACGATGCACGCGTCCATGTCGCACTTGATGAGCCCGCGGAAGTGCTCGGGCATGAGCCACTTCTCGTCGGGGTAGTGCATCGTGACCGGCGGGCGGCCGAACTGCCGGGCGGTGATTTTCAATCCCACCGCGACGGTGTACAGGCCGCGGACGATGTCGCCGGCCCAGCGGATGAGGCCCATCGCGCGATCTCCGGAAAATGGCCGCGCTCGAGGAGCGCACCCCGATCCTTTGTACCAGCCGCGCCGGGGGTGGGCAACCCTTTCCGGTCCCCGGGACGTTTCAGTTGAGGCGGGCCTCGAGGCGCGCCAGCTCGCGGCGGGCGTATTCCGCGCCCGGGTCGAGGGCCACCGCGCGCTCGAGCTCCCGGATGGCCCGGTCGTACTCGTGCCGGTGGACGTAGATCCGCGACAGGTTGACGTGGGGATAGTGGCGCGGGTCGTACCGGGGCGCCTTCATCGCACGGCGCAGCCAGGGTATGGCCTCGTCGTGGCGTCCCAGCTCGATCAGGTAGGCCCCGATGTCATTGTAGGGGTTCCCGAAATCGGGATCGACCTCGATCGCCTTCCGGCACTCCGCGATCGCCTCCGCGTACCGGCCCATGAAGGAGAGGGTCCAGCCGAGGAAGGTGTGGGCCTCGGCGGTGGGCAGGATCTCGATCGAGCGGCGGTAGAGCTCGGCGGCTTCCGCCAGCCGGCCCGCGACCTGGGCCGCGTAGGCCTCCTTGAACAGGTCCTCCGCGCGTTCCTCCCCGCTCATGGCCGCGGCCCCCCGAAGAGCGCGGGGGCGACCTCGCGCCGCAGTTTCCGGTCCACCTCCTGGATCAGGTCGAGGTTCGCCTTGAGCGCCCGGTATTCGACCGGGAAGGCGACCAGGTTCACGGCGAGCGCCACGAGCCCGAGGGTCCAATGGACCCAGCCGAGCCCCCACTCGGGCCTCATGTGGGCCATCCCCCCGAGAATCACCGCGGCCCCGGTGACGACCGGCGCGAGCGTCGCGATCCCCGACGTCTGCACCTTGAAGCGCCGTACGCGGGCGGCCATCTCGTTCGCCTCGCCCAGGACCTCCCCCGCCTCCTTCAGCTCCTTGCCGCTCCCGATGAAGTGGAACATCGTCATGATGTGGATGACGCAGACCAGGGTGCCGAGGAAGACCCCGCCGAGCATGTGCCACGTGAAGAGACTCTGCGCGGCGTCGATGCCCTTCGACCGCGCCACCACGCTGACAGCCATTCCCACGGCAAATTCCGCAACGAAGATCGCCACGGTCCAGACCGCAAGGCCCGCGAAGATGCGATGCATTCGTAACCCAACTTACCTCACGCGGATCGAGCTTTCCAGAAGGTGTTCGGAGCAACGCAGACAGCGGTTCCAACGTCCAAGGTCCTGGGTCCAAAGTCCAACGTCCGTCGGAAGACCAGTGACCTTACGTGTTGCACTTGCTTGTTGCCCTCAGCATTCCTGATTCTTGATTCCTGATTCTTGATTCCAGCCCTCAACAGCAGGCGTCGCCGCGGTGGGCGAACAATTCGATGAGGCGCTCGAGGTCACCGAGGGTCAGCGGATCGGCGGCCGGGGCGGAGACCGCCTCCCGGAGCTGGTCGGGCGTCTCCACCCGAACGAGGGCGCACGAGACATATTCATTGGCAAGTACGAACTGGATCGCCGCCTGGGCGAGCGTCCGCCGGGGCCGGATGAGAAAGCGATGGTCCCCCTCCGAGGTTCCCGGCAGGCCGAGGGCGATGATGCCGAGCCCGGCGCGGTGCGCCTCGCGGAGTAACTCCATGCCGACGGATTGTTCCGCCGGGGTGTAGGTGACCGCGAGCGCCTGGCTCGATCCCGACCCGACGACCCGCCGCGCCACCTCGAGGCGCGTCGGCGATCCGCCCGCGCCCCGGGCGCCGATCTCCCAGCCGCCGAAGACCTGGTACGGACCGAGGGCGCCGGCCTGGCCCGTAAGGGTCGAATAGGAATGAAGCGCGAGATGCCCATCGGGCGCGTCGGATTTGAAGGTCCCTCCGATGGCAGGCCCGCCCACTCCCACGAGGACCGTCACGGGCGCCGGACCCAGCTCACCGGCCAGCCACGGAAGATGATCGGAGTCGTCGAGGTGGAAGAGATCGACCCCGGCCTGGTGCGCCTCCTTCGCGAGGCGGGCGGACGCGGCGTCGGCCCCCGGGAGGGAGATTCCAATTTCCGAGACGCGGACCCCGCTTTTCCCGAGGGCGCGGCGGTCCAGCATCATTCTCGTACCGCCGGAACGTTGAACGAAGACGCCACCTCCGGTGTCACGGGACCCTCGTCGAGCACGTACTGGGTCTCGCGCGGGATGTACGGATCGAGCAGGGTCTGGAGGAGCGTGGCCTCCTTCATCAGCGAGCGCGAGATCACCAGCTTCTGGATCTGGTTCGTCCCTTCGTAGATCTGGGTGATCTTGGCGTCGCGCATGTACTTCTCGATCGGGTAGTCGCGCATGTAGCCGTACCCGCCGAAGAGCTGGACGGCGTCGGTCGTGACCTCCATGGCGACGTCGGTGGCGTACAGCTTGCACATGGCGCTCAGCTTGGTCAGGTTGTCGAGGCCCCGGTCGGCCGCGCGGGCCGCGGCGTAGACGAGCTGGCGGGCCGCCTCGATCTTCGTCGCCATGTTGGCGAGCATGTGCTGGACGCCCTGGAAGTCGATGATGCGCTGGCCGAACTGCTTGCGGCGGCTCGTGTAGACGAGGGCGTACTCGAGCGCGCCCTGCGCCAGCCCCAGCGCCTGGGCCGCGACGCCGGGACGCGCGATGTCCAGCGTCCCCATGGCGTGGCGGAAGCCGTACCCCTCCTCGCCCCCGAGGAGGTTCTCCGGCGGGACCCGGCACCCGTGGAAATGGGACTCGACGACGGGCACGCAGCGGATGCCCATCTTGTCCTCGATCTTCTTGAAGGTGAACCCGGGGGTCCCCTTCTCGACGAGGAGGCCGCTCATGCGGCGCGTCTTCGACTTGGGGTCGGTGACCGCGAAGACCGTGTAGAGATTGGCGGCCATGCCGTTCGTCGTCCATTTCTTCTCGCCGTCGATGACCCAGTGGTCGCCGTCGCGGAGGGCGCGGCAGCGCATGGACGCCGCGTCGGACCCCGAGCCCTTCTCGCTCAGGCAGTAAGCAATGAGGGTCTCGCCCGCGGCGAGCCTCGGGAGCCACTTCCGCTTCTGCTCCTCGGTGCCCCCGATGATGATCGGGAAGGAGCCGAGCGCGTTGACCGCGAAGAGGACGCCGACGCCGCCGCACGCGCGGGCGAGCTCCTCGACGGTGATGCACAGGTTCAGGATCCGCTCGCCCCCCGCCCCGCCGTACTCCTCGGGGATCCAGACCTTGAAGATCCCCGCTTTCGCCAGGGCCTTCTGGACCTCCCACGGATACTCCGCCTCCCGGTCGTGCTTGGCCGCCACCGGCCGGACGACCTTTTCCGCCAGGTCGCGGACCTTGTACTTCCACTCCAGGTTTTCCTTGCTCAGCAGTCCGTCCACGGGTGCGCTCCTGTCAGGTGGTTAGACCGGGAATCACGGGCCCTTCCGGTCGCTTCACGAAGCCGGCCTCGCTCTCGAAGAGCGTGTAGACGCGCTTCTCCTTGAAGAGCCGGTACAGCCGGCTGTCGATGCCGCCCCGGGCCTCCTCCTCGTCGAGGATCTTCAGCGCCTTCTCGATGGGGATCGCGGGCTTGTACGGCCGGTCCTTGGCGGTGAGGGCCTCGAAGATGTCCACGATCGCGAGGATTTTCCCGCCGAGGGGGATGTCCTCGGCGCGGAAGCCCCACGGGTAGCCCTTGCCGTTCGGCTTCTCGTGGTGGCAGGCGGCGATATGGGGCACGTGGGCGACGAACCGGGGCCAGGGGACGCGCTTCAGGATCTCCC
>DATHFI010000313.1:0-5653 GCA_035490275.1 Planctomycetota bacterium | reverse complement strand
TTTCGAAAGTCGTTCGTCCGGCTCAGCACGATCTCATGCAGCTCAACCTCGTAATGCCGCATGAACAGCCTTGGTCTCTCGGCGTAATAACCGGGTTCAAACTGGATCTCGGGACCTTCAAGCAACGGCACCCTTGGCTCGGTGCGGGCAACGGGCTCCATCGGCCGGATAAAGCCCTCCGAAGGATAATCCCAACCGAGCTTCGCGGCCCTGCAAATGGCGTTCAGAGCTTCCAGGGGGCCGGCATCCTGGATCCGAACCGTGATGGAGCTTTCACCGGCCCTTCTCAACTTCATCGGGATTCGGGTCTGGCGCTGAAACTCCTCCAGCACCTCCTTGACGCTCCGATCCTTCGCGTCGATCGTCACGCGGGTGATCGGAGGCAGGACGCCGCGCAACTTTTTCGGAACGGCCAGCTGCTCGAGAATCCTCCGGCAGAGGCGCTTGACCTCGCCGTCGGCCGAGGCCATCCGCGCCTTGACCTTCTGCTCCGCCTTGTCGTCCAGATCGATCAGGGCCGCGACCGCTTTTTCGCGGACTTCAATCGAATCGTCCTCGAGTTGCTTGATGAGCGCGTCGATGTCGGGGTCCTGGCAGAACAGCAAGAAGACGAGCGGGGCGAGCCGGATCATGCGTTCCTCCCGCGGTGAACTCCGGCGATTATAGGACGCCGGTCGAGGCCGTGATACGATGGCCTCGTGAAGCTATACGCGCACCTCAACGGGGACGTTATGGCGATGGAGCTCGCGGCCGACCGCGACACCGTCGTGGCCACCCTCGGCCATCGCCAGCATTCCGTCGTCCTCGACGACCAGAAGACGAGCATCCGCACCGCCTTCCTCGACAACCGGCGCATGGAATTCGGCTGGACCCGCCAGGACGACGCGTACGTCATCCACATCGAAGGGATTGAGTACCGCGTCGAGGTGCGCGACGCCCGCGCCGAGAAGGCCGCGAAGTTCCGCCGCGAGGCCGCGGCCGACACAGGCGATACCGAGGTCAAGGCGCCCATCCCCGGACTTATTTCGAAGGTGCTCGTCGCCGAGGGCGACAAGGTCAAGAAGGACCAGCCGCTCCTCACGCTCGACGCGATGAAGCTCGAGAACGAGATCGCCTCTCCCAAGGACGGCGTCGTGAAGTCGGTCACGGCCAAGCCCGGCACCAAGGTGGACAAGGGACAGACGCTCCTGATCGTGACGTAATCCCGGCTACTTCTTCTTGTTGCCGGTCCGTTCGGCCCACTCCGACCATTTTCCCGGGTAGAAGCCGAAATCCTGCCCGGTCAATTCCTTGAGGGCGAAGTACGCCGTCACGGCCTCCTGGAAGTTGTTTGAAATCTGTCCCGGGCGCACGCCCAATTCAAATTCCCGCACCAGTTCTGGGATGACCTTGGTACGTCCGAGGTGCGCCACCGCCCAACAAACACCGGCCTGGTAGACATCAAAGCCCTCTTCGAGGATCTTGATGACCCGGTCACTGTGGTCGCCCAAAGCCACCATGGTCACCGCGACCAAGACCTCGCTGACGCTGCTTCCTTTGGCGTCCAACAGGGCACATAGTCCGGGAAGGGCACCCTTGTCGTCATGGTGGATGAGGGCGCCGGCCGCTCGCTCCCGAAGGTAGTCCCGCAACTCGGAATCTCCCCCCTGATCGGCAGCCGTCAGGTACATGATCAGGCGGTCCCGATGCTCCGTTCCGTAACGTTCGGGATAGAAGGTTTTCTTTTCCTCCATGAAGTGGTCGATGGGGAATTTGAGCGACTCTATCGACCGGCGATCTTCTTCGGTCACGCCCTCAAGAGCGACCTCCACATAACCCCGGTGGATTTGGGACTCGAGGTAAGGTCGCACCCGTCCCTCGTTTTCGCGAAGCTTGGCGTAAAAGCGGGGCCAAGCATCCTTTCCCTCGACTTCGCGCATTTTCACAAGAAGGCGGTTCCAGAGATCGCTCGGACTGACGGCTAGCAAGGAGTCCAATACCCCCTTCATGTAAGCGCTGTCGAATTGCTTAAGAAGCCCCACTTCTTTCATGAGTTGGGTAATGGGATTCCTGGCCACCTCGCGCTCTTGCGCCAGTTTCAGTGCCCGTTGAGCGAGATGGCGGTGCCGAGATTCCGTCGCATACCGTGACGCCAATGCATCCTCTCCCACCATGAGATGGAGTTCGCACAGACACTCGGCCGCATACGAGACCGCGTCATAAGCGAGGGTAGCCTCCATCAGGCACTTGCCCGAGGCAGTAAAGGATCGCGCGAGGCGGTACTCGGCTTCGGCAAGACGTTGCGATTCCCCGCGATTCCGGCGGAGGTGGTTCTCGCCGGACGTCGTCGCCAGCAAACTGCAAGCCTTGGTCACGGCTATAACCAGATTGAGGTTGTGCAGGCCATAAGTGGCCAGATACTCGACCTCCGTCAAACCTTCCTGCTTCTGAATTCGAAGCGCCTCCTGCTGACCCTCAAGTGAGTAAGTTCGAAGAAACCGAAGCTGCGAGGCGCGTACCAGGGATTCCAATCCTTCTTTGAGGTTGCCGCAGGAAATATCCAACTGGCCCCGTAGAACAAGCGGCATCGAGTTGTCCGGATCCCGATCCATCCACACCTTGAGGAGGTTTCTGAACCCTGGGAGGGTTTCTTCATCCAACCCATGCGCGAGGAATTGGCTCGTCACAGAAGCGAGAACCACGGGCGTCGGCCTCAGTGAGGCGAGCCTCGCGCACCGTGCGAGGTCCTTGTGATCGTGGCGAAGAAAGAGAAGATCCGGGTCATCGGGACGCCTGATCAACATCGCGTCCAAGCGCGCCTCGTACGACGGTTCGGACTCAGTCTTCTTTGGCGCCGAGGAGCATCCGATCCAGAGGAGCGACAGAACAGCCGCGGCCATGGGCCTCATCAATTGCATCATCTTCCTTTGACGACCCGCCGCAAGTCCTGTTTCACGACCTCGGATCGCGGCAGATATAATCGTGGCATGCCGTCCATTCCTGACCCCGGCTTTGACTACGCGAAAAAACTCGGACTCCCCGGCCAGTTTCCCTTCACCCGCGGCATCTATCCCACGATGTACGTCACCCGGCCGTGGACGATACGCCAGTACGCGGGGTACGGCACGGCGGTCGAAACCAACCGCCGGTACCGCTACCTCCTGGGCCAGGGCCAGGCGGGCCTCTCCGTCGCCTTCGACCTCCCCACCCAGATGGGCTACGACCCCGGCGACGACATGGCGCGCGGCGAGGTCGGCAAGGCGGGCGTCTCCATCGCCCTTCCCGAGGACATGCAGGAGCTCTTCGACGGCATCCCGCTCGACCGCGTCACCGTCTCCATGACGATCAACGCCACCGCGATGATCCTCCTCTCGCTCCTCATCGTCACCGCCGAGCGCCAGGGCATCCCGAAGGAAAAACTGGGCGGCACGACGCAGAACGACATCCTCAAGGAGTTCATCGCCCGCGGGTGCTACATCTACCCGCCCGAGCCCTCGATGCGGCTCGCGACCGACCTCATCGAGTACGCGTGCACGAACCTCCCCCAGTGGAACTTCATTTCGGTCTCGGGCTACCACATCCGCGAGGCGGGCTCGACCGCCGCGCAGGAGCTCGGGTTCACGATCGCCAACGGGACCGCATACGCGGAAGCGGCGCTGAAGCGCGGACTCGACCCCGACGCCTTCGGCCGGCGGGTCAGCTTCTTCTTCAACGGACACAACGACTTCTTCGAGGAGATCGCGAAATTCCGCGCCGCGCGCCGGCTCTGGGCCGGTCTCATGCGCGACCGCTTCGGCGCGAAGGATCCCCGGTCCTGGACGCTCCGGTTTCACACGCAAACCGCGGGTTCCTCTCTCACGGCCCAGCAGCCGGAGAACAACGTGGTCCGCGTGGCGCTCCAGGCCCTCGCCGCGGCACTCGGCGGGACCCAGTCGCTCCACACGAACGCGCTCGACGAGGCGCTCGCCCTGCCGAGCGAGCGCGCGGCCTCGATCGCCCTCCGGACCCAGCAGATCCTCGCCAACGAGTGCGGGATCCAGGACGTCGTCGATCCCTTCGGCGGCTCGTGGCACCTCGAGAAGGAGACGGATCGCGTGCAATCGGAGGCCCAGGCCTGCATCGACGAGGTCGCCCGCCGCGGCGGCGCCGTCGCGGCGATCGCGCAGAAATATTTCCAGCGGGAGATCGAGAAGAGCGCCGTGGAGTTCCAGCGCGAGCTCGAGGCCGGCCGCCGCGTGGTCGTCGGCGTGAACCGCTACGTGGAAAAGGACGCGCCGAAGGTCGAGGTTCTCCGTATCGACGAGAAGGTGCGCGCGGGGCGGATCCGCCGCCTCGAAACGATCAGGAAGAAGCGCGACGCCGGCCGCGCCCGCGCCGCGCTCGCCCGGCTCGAGACGGAGGCCCGCGGGAAGGAAAACCTGATGGAGGCCGTGCTCGAATCGGTGCGCGCCTCCGTGACCCTCGGCGAAATCTGCCATGCCCTGCGGAAGGTATTCGGCACCTACGACGCATCGAGGACCGCATGAAGATCCGGAAGATCGACCACATCGGGATCGGAGTCGCGAGCCTGGAGGAGGCGCTCAAGCTTTACCGCGACGCGCTGGGGCTGCCGGTCGACGACATGGAACTCCTGGCCGACATGAAGTTGAAGGTCATCAAGGTGCGGGCGGGCGAGGCGGTGCTGGAGCTCCTGGAGCCGCTCCCCGGCGAGACGGTGATCTCAAAGTTTCTCGCCACGCGCGGCGGCGGGATCCACCACGTCTGCTTCGAGGTGGACGACGTGCTGGGCGCGACCATGGAGTTCGCCTCCAAGGGTTACGAGCCCCTCTGGCCTGAGCCCCGCCGCGGCGCCGGGAACCGAATCGTCAACTTCCTGCGCCCCAGGAAAACCGGCGGCGTCCTGATCGAGGTCTGCCAGCTCTCCCCGTAAAATTCCCCATATTGGGGGGCCCGGCTTGAAGCGTGGAGCTTGAAGCTTGAAGCTTCCGCGAAGCGGGCCCTATAATGCGTCCCGTTCGGGGGCGAAAATCATCCCTTTGGGGGAAACACGGATGGGCAATCCAGAAATCGAGCAGAAGGTCATCGCCATCGTTTCGAGCAAGCTCAACGTCGCGAAGGAGAAGATCACGCGCGAGTCGAGCTTCATCAACGACCTGGGCGCGGACAGCCTCGACACCGTCGAGCTGGTCATGGAGATCGAAGACACCTTCGACCTGAGCATCCCGGACGACGCCGCGGAGAAGATCCAGACCGTCGGCGACGCCATCAAGTACATTGAGACGAACAAAAGTGCCTAAGCACCGGGTGGTCATCACCGGGCTCGGCGCAGTCACCCCGCTCGGCAATGACGCCTCAAGCCTTTGGGAGGGTCTCCTCGCCGGAAAAAGCGGGATCGCCCTTCTCACGAAGTTTCCCACCGACGGCATGAAGGTCCGGTTCGGCGGGGAGGTGAAGAACTTCAATCCCGCGGACTGGCTCGACCCCAAGGAGGTCGGCCGCACCGACCCCTTCGTCCACCTCGCCGTCGCGGCCTCGATCCAGGCCTGGAAGGACGGCGGCGTGGACCTCGCCAAGGAGGACAAGTATCGTTGCGGCGCGATCATCGCGAGCGGCATCGGCGGACTGAACGAGCTGCAGGAGCAGCACATCCGGTACCTCAACAAGGGGCCCACGA
>DATHFI010000312.1:0-4188 GCA_035490275.1 Planctomycetota bacterium | reverse complement strand
GGGGCCGCGCCCGCCGCGGCGATGGCAGTGGCGTTTCACGTGGTCTTCGAGTTTCTGGACCGTCTCGCGATCCCGCGCGGCCTCCGCCGCTAACCTCCGGAGTCGAGGAGGGCGTTGAGGCGGCGGCACGCCGCGATGACTTCGCGGTCCCGGCCCGGGAACCACGCCCGGATCCATTGCGGGCGCTCAAAGAAGGCCAGCGGAGGCCGTGCGCGGCGCCTGATACCCACCCGGAGCACGAGGCCGCTGGCATTGATGAAGCTCACGTCCTCCAGCATGCGTCCCACCCCGGCCACGCCGACGGTGACCGGGCAGAGCTTCGCGACGGCAGCGATCGAATCCGAGACGCCGCGAAGGCAAAACCCGTGGGTCCGGGGCAGGACCACGGGCGGCAGGGTCTCGAGGACGCTTCGCAGGGTGAGGCCCGAGAATACGGTGTCGTCCACCACGGCGAGCGACGCGGAGGCAGGGAAGCCTTTGAGCCCGCTGGCAAGCTGGGCGGCGAGTGTGGCCGGCACGGTACTGACGAGATGATAGTCGCCACGCCCGTCCTCCTCTCGAGTGAGCCCGAGGCGGTGGACGCGCGGGAACCAGCCGGTCTTCGCGTGGAGCGCCTGGGCCACGCGCTCGCCGGCTCGGCCGATGCCGAGGGCAAGATCGAATGGGGCATGCCGACCCTGGGCGATGACACGCTCGACCTGCTCGGCCAGCGTGAGGACCACGACCCTCTCGGGGTCTCTTTTCAGGAGGGCGAAGAGGGAGCGGGTGAGGGCGGCGGCGGGGGAGGCGGGACCGAGACGCTCCGCCACTTCGTCGCTCAGATCGTCGTGGACGTACAGCAGTCGCGGCGTGGGCTGCGCGTAGGCCCCGCCGTCCGGCTCGTCCGCGCCGCGGGACGCCTCAGCCGGCGGCATCCGGCTGGGGCCCACGATAGACGTAGTCGCCTCGACAGCGCTCCATCATCGCGCGCATGTCCTGGCGCAGCTCCTCGAGCGTCGGCCGTCCGACATACCACCAGCCGTTGTAGATCCGATGAATCGTGAGATCAGGCAGGAGCGAGAAGGTGAACGGCAGGGCGAGGAGACCGTGCCGGAATGCCGGCGGCGTCGCCTCGACGATGTCGAGGCGTGAGATGGCGCGCCGCTCGTGATCGCTCAGGAACGTGAAGGTGGCGCCGAGTCCGGCGCGGAACGCCGCCGAGACCTCGGGCGGGTCCGTCGAGACCACCGCGAGCTTGCAGTAGTTGACGGCGAGTTCGTCCTGGAGCTCGGTCAGGTGCCGCAACTGGCACCCGCACTTCGGTCACCAGTACCCGCGGTAGAAGCTCACGATGAGCGGGAACTCGCCCGCGAGCGCGGAGAGGCGGACCGGCTCGGCTCGATGATCGGGCAGCTCGAGATCCGGGAACTGCTTGCCGACGGCCAGATGTGGATGCACGAAATATCCTCCTAGCTCGGAGCGGCAACCGCGAGGGCGAAGTAGCTCTCCGAGTCGGTGTGCCAGGTCTCGAGGCGAAGCCCGGCCTCTTCGAGCATGGCCTGGGCCCCGGCGCGACTGAACTTGTAGGAACTCTCCGTCCAGATGTTTTCGCCCGGCGCGATTCGAATGGTCAGCTCCAGGCGGCGAAGATGCACCACCTGCGTCGAGTCGGGGACGAGGTGCATCTCGATGCGGGCCGCCGGCTCGTTGTAGAAGGCGACGTGCCGGAAGGCCGTGGGGCGGAAGTCGGCGTCCGCGCCGTGGTTGACGACGTTGAGGATGTTCCGGTTGAACTCCCGGGTGACGCCGCTCGCGTCGTTGTAGGCGGCTTCGAGCACCGTGACGTCCTTGACGAGGTCGAGGCCGAGGAGAAAGCGATCCTCCCGGCTGCGGAGGAGCGCGCGCACCCGGGAGAGCAGCCGCAGCCTGGCCGGAGGGTCGAGGTTGCCGATCGTGCTCCCGAGGAAGAGCACGAGGCGGCGGCCGACCGGGGAGGGCACGTGCTCCAGGTGCCGCTCGAAGTCACCCACGAGGGCGCGCACGTCGAGGAACGGGTAGTCGGAAATGAGGCGGGCCGCGCTGGCTTGCACGGTCAGCTCGTCGACGTCGATCGGAACGTAGCGCAGGCGATCCGGGAGGCCGTTCCGGCCGTCGAGGAGCCGGCGGGTCTTCGACGCCGATCCCGGACCGAGCTCTACGATGTCCCGAGGCTCCAGCTCGCGCATGAGCCGTGGCGCGAGCGTGTCGAGGAGCGCCGCTTCCGTCCGCGTCAGGTAGTACTCGGGAAGCTTGGTGATGTCTTCGAACAGATTGGATCCGATGACATCGTAGAAGTACTTCGAAGGCAGGGTCTTGGGGCTTGCCGTGAGCCCGCGGCGCACGTCTTCCTCGAGCCTTGTGCGCCGGTCGGTTTCGTTCGTATACGCGTACGCGCGATAGCGCATGGTCGTCGGCCCGAGGCGGGGGGCATGTGGCGACCCCCGCCGCGGAACTTCGAGGGTAGACTGCCTCGGGACAACTCGCAAGCGTTGCTTGAGATGCCCGACTGGGGTCCGGCGCTTTCGGTCGCCGTGGGGCCCATCCCGACGTACACTTCCTGGCAGTGCTCGCTAGGACCATAGGGAGGGTTCTCCATGGCTGAGACGGTTGGTGAGCGGCTCGCTGGCGTATGGGCGCGCACGGACCGGATCTTCGAGATCCTCGCGCCCGAGGCCTTCCTCGCCCAGCCGATCGCGCTGCGCCACCCGTTCATCTTCTATGTCGGGCACCTCCCCGCCTTCGCCTGGAACCACGTGTGCGTGGGTGTCCTCGCACGGCCCTCCTTCAACGCCGCGTTCGATGAGCTCTTCTCCCGCGGCATCGATCCCGATGTGGACGACCCCAGCCACTGCCACGCTCACCCGGAGATCCCGGATCGCTGGCCGACCGTGGCCGAGGTGCTCGCCTATCGTGATCGCGTCCGGGCCTCGGTGCTCGAATCCGTGGACGCGGTGACGGAGCGGGCCGGGTCGCATCTCATGGCCCGGGATGGGCGCGTCTTCTCGATGGTGATCGAGCACGAGCTCATGCACCAGGAGACGCTTCTCTATATGCTCCAGGAGCTCGCTCTCGACCGGAAGGTCCGTCCCGCCTGGCTCCCGCGCGATGTGACGGGCCGCGGCCGACCCCCGGCCACGGTGCCGGTGCCCGCGGGGACGGCGACGCTCGGCGCGGCGTTCACCGACCTGGCCTTCGGCTGGGACAATGAATTCCCCCCGGCTCAGGTCTTCGTGCCGGGTTTCCGCATCGACGAAACGCCGGTGACGAACGGTCAGTTTCTCGCCTTCGTGGACGACGGAGGATACCGGCGCCGCGAGCTCTGGGCTGCCGATGACTGGGGATGGAGCCGTGAGGAGACCCTCGCTCATCCGCGGGTGTGGACGAACCAGGACGGGCGGTGGCTTTACCGCGGCCTCTTCGATCTCCTCCCGCTCGAGCGCGTGATGGATTGGCCCGTGTACGTCAGCTTGGCCGAGGCGCGGGCGTATGCGCGCTGGCGTGGTCTGCGCCTGCCCACGGAGGCGGAGTTCCACCGGGCGGCTTTCGGCGATCCACTGGGACCCGAGCGTGCCTTCCCCTGGGGGGCAGGCGCTCCCGGGGAGCGACACGGCAACTTCGACTTTCGCCACTGGGCGCCGACGCCCGTGGGCACGTACCCCGAGGGCGCAAGCGCGTGGGGTGTCTACGACCTCGTAGGCAATGGGTGGGAATGGACCGAGACGCCGTTCGCGGGCTTTGCGGGTTTCGAGGCGTGGATCCCCGGATATCCCGGCTACTCAGCCGATTTCTTCGACGGCAAGCACTTTGTCCTCAAGGGCGGTTCGTGGGCGACCGCCGCGGAGCTTGTACGGCGGAGCTTCCGCAACTGGTTCCAGGCGCACTATTCGTACGTGTTCGCCACGTTTCGCTGTGTCGAGAGCCCCTGACGCCGATCGCGCGCGCGCGATCCTGCGTTTCTCTGCGCCCCGGTTCGCCCGAATGCAATCGGGCTGGCGCACCTCGGGTGTATCGTGACCGAGGAGGCCGCCGCCGGGGAGCCCGGCACGGCCGGCCACATCATGGCAGACCCGTACCTGGGCCGTCGCGACCAGATGTTCCCCCGGCTGACCCCGGCTCAGATCGAACGGATCTCCGCGGCCGGCGAGCGTCGCAGCGTCCGCTCGGGCGAGA
>DATHFI010000311.1:0-2144 GCA_035490275.1 Planctomycetota bacterium | reverse complement strand
TAGCTGGGACGTTCGGGCTCCCCCGAGAGGTGGGAGCAGATGGCGAGATAGTGCGAGCCCAGGCCGCGCGATTCGAACTCGCGCCGCAGCAGGTCCTGCGCCCTCCGGAGCACCGTCATCGCCCACGAGCGGTTGAAGGCGTCCTCGGGGACCCCTTTGTCCGGCGGCTCGACGTGCTCCAGCTCCCCGGCGCTCCCGAAATCGAACGAGAGCGGAGCCCGGCCGCCCCCGCGCTTCTCCGCGCGCGCCTTCCGGTACTCGCTGGCGAGCCAGTTCTCAAGCACGGTCAGGATGTAGTTCCGGAACCGGCCGCGGTTCGGATCGGCGCGGTCCATGAGCGCCTTCTCGAGGAAGTACGCGAAGAACCCCTGGACGGTGTCCATCGCGTCCTCGCGCGACTGCCCCTTGCGGATCAGGTAGGCGTAGAGCGGCGGCCAGTAGATCTGGCAGAGTTTCTCCAGCGCGGCCTGCCGCTCCGCGGCGCTCCCCTCCCGCGCCTGGAGGATGACCGACCAGAGGGTCGACTGAAACCCGGCGCGCGCTTCCATGGTCGGTGAATCTTCCATCAATCCAGACGCCGGGGGAAGTGCGAAGTGCGGACGTTCAAGGTTCAAAGTCGGTCTGGTTCTTTCCCACTGGCTCGTGGCTCGAAGGTTTTGGAGCTGGGGTCTGGGATCTGGAAGCTGGAAGCTTTCTCGGTACCCAGTTTCCCTCCTGTTGACGTCATTCTGGTGCCGCTCTATACTCTTTGGAGACAATCCCCCATGCCTACCTACGATTATGAGTGCCAGGTCTGTAAACACAGGTTCGAACTTTTTTCGAAGGTCGACGACAGGGCGTTGAAGGCGTGCCCGCGCTGCGGGAAAAAGCGGGCGAAGCGGCTCATCGGGGCCGGCGCTGGCTTTATCTTCAAGGGGAGCGGTTTCTACGTGACCGACTCGCGCAAGTCGTCGGGCGGCAACGGGAGCTCTGCCAAGACCGAGGCTAAGCCCGACGCCAAGTCCGACGTGAAGCACGCCCCGAAGGGAAGCGAAGCGCCTCCTTCAGGGTCCGCCCCGTCCACGACCCCGGAATCGAAGCCGAAGAAAAAGGCCGAATAATCCATTGCCGGAGCCGCCATGAGGGAGCTGAAGGGCGATTGGAAGGACCTGTTCAACGGGTTCATGCTGGCGCTCGACCTCCGCAAGATGTTCCTCGGGTTCTGCGGCATCATGTTCACGCTCTTCGGCCCGCTCGGCGCCACCTGCTGGATGGCCAAGCAGTACGCGCCCGAGAAAGTCACCGCCCCGACCTCGTGGGCGCTGCACGACATCTGGTCCACGATCCGCCAGGCCTTCGCGGTCATTTATTGCGGCGACCTTAGCTGGACCCTCTGGCTCCCCCACGCCCTGGCAATGGCGATCACCATCCTCGCCATCTGGGCCTACTTCGGCGGCGCGATCTCGCGCATCGCCGCGTACGAGATCGCCAAGGACGGGGAGCGCATCGAGACGGCGCGGGCGCTCCAGTTCGCCCGCCGCAAGTTCTGGGCCTTCTTCATGTCCCCCTGGGTGTGCGTCATCGGGCTCGCCTTCTTCTTCCTCTGCAACTTCGCGGGGGGCGTCATCGGCCGGGTCCTCGACTTCATCTGGATCGGCGGGCCCCTCGTGGCCCTCTTCCTCCCCCTCGCCCTTCTCTCCGGTTTCGTGATGACCCTGATCGGGCTGGGGACCGTCGCGGGCCTGCCGCTCTTCGCCCCGGCGGTCGCGGCCGAGGGCACGGACGCCTTCGACGCCATGAGCCGCGGCTTCTCGTACGTCTACTCGCGCCCCTGGCACTACCTCTTCTACCAGGCGGTCGCGGCGCTCTACGGGGCGATCTGCATCAGCTTCGTGATCCTCTTCGCGGTCACGATGTGTCACGCCGGGCTCACCGCGGGCGGAGCCGGGTTCGACCTTTTCGGAGTCCATGAGGCCCCGAAGCCGCCCCCGCCGCCGCCGCCGCCGAAGCAGGGCGCCACGCCGGAGGAGATCAAGCAGTACCGGAGCCGGGTGGCCCAGTACCTCGTCCAGCTGCAGAACGACCCCGACAAGTACGCGCCCCGGCACAACCGCTTCAAGCACATCACCGACACGGCGTGGGCCATGATCCTCACGGACGACTTC
>DATHFI010000310.1:0-4324 GCA_035490275.1 Planctomycetota bacterium | reverse complement strand
TCCGGCAGGTACCCGAGCCGGCGGCAATCGCCTACGGTGACCGGCAGCCCCATCGCGTTGTACTTCTCCGTCTCGCGCTTGGAGAGCTTCGTTCCGTCCGGAGCGAAGATGAGCGGCATGTGGCCGAACTTCGGAGGCTCCCATCCGAGGGCGCGGTAGAGGGAGATCTGCTTCGGCGTGTTGGAGTAGTGCTCGTCGCCCCGCAGGACATGGGTGATGTTCATGTCGTGGTCGTCGACCACGACGGCGAAATTGTACGTCGGGAATCCGTCCGACTTGATGATGACCAGGTCGTTGTCCTTGGTGGTGTCCATCCGGCTCGGACCGTGGACCAGGTCGTCCCACGAGCAGGGCCCGCGATCGATCCGGTAGTAGAGCGCCTTGCCCTTCTCCGGATCTTCCTGCCAGTACGCGCGGCCCTCCTTCTCGAGTTTCGCAGCGAGCTCGCGGTACCGATCGAGCCGCAAGCTCTGGTAGTGCGGACCCTCGTCCCACGACAGTCCGCACCAGGCGAGGCCCTCCTTGATCGTGGCGAGCGACTCCTCGCGGTTCCGCTTCTGGTCGGTGTCCTCGATGCGGAGGACAAAGGTCCCCTTCTCGTGGCGGGCAAAGAGGAAATTGTAGAGCGCCGTACGGACGCCGCCGACATGGAGGTCGCCGGTGGGGCTGGGAGCGAAGCGGACGCGGACCGTCATGGGTCTATTCTACCGGGTTCCGGAGGGTGCCGATCCCCTCGATGCGCGCCGCGACCTCGTCGCCCTTCTTGAGGAAGACCGGCGGCGTGCGGAAGACGCCGACGCCCGAGGGCGTCCCGGTCGCGATGACGTCGCCGATCTCGAGCGGAAAGCAGGCGCTCGCGTACTCGATGATCGCGGGGACGTCGAAGATCATGTCGGCCGTGGAGCCTTTCTGAGCCTGCCGGCCGTTGAGGATGAGCTCGAGGGTGAGCCGGTCGGGCTTCAGCTCGTCGGCGCTGACGATCACCGGCCCCATGGGCGCGAAGGTGTCGAAGCTCTTGCCCCGGAACCACTGCTTGTCGCCCTGCTGGACGTCGCGCGCCGTCACGTCGTTGAAGACGGTGTAGCCGAAGACGTGCGCGAGCGCCTCGGCCCGCTTCACGCGGAAAGCGGTACGGCCGATGACGACCCCGAGCTCCACCTCGTAGTCCACCTTCTCGGAGAGGCCCGTCGGGATCCGGATGGCATCGCCGTCGCCGATGACGACGTTGGGGGCCTTGGCGAAGAGGAGCGGGGCGGCGGGGGGTCTTTCTTCTGCTCCATCGCGTGATCGCGGTAGTTGAGCCCGACGCAGATGATCTTCGGGGGACGGAGCAGCGGGGCCCGCAGCCGGACCTCCTTCAGCGGGAGGCAGACGGTGCGGTCCTCCTTCATCCTCCCGAGCTCGAGTTCGAGGAGCTTCTCCGGGCCGTCCGCCTGGAGAAAGGCGAGCAGGTCCGGGAACTTGTAGGGCCGCCGGAAGTGGCGGAAGAACGCTTGGGCGAGGTCGTAGACGAACCCGCCGAGGATGGCGCAGGCCGAGGTCTTGTGGCCGAGCTGGTACGTGCCGAATTTCATTTGTGAGCGTTCAGCATTCAGCAATCAGCTTTCAGCTTGGAGCTTCCAGCCGGAAGCTTCCGGCTGAATGCTGACAGCTGACCGCTGACGGCTACTGAGGCAATTCCTTCCACTGGCCCCGGTTCGACTCGAGCCAGGTGCGGAGCTTGGCGACGGCGGCCGCGCGCGCGGATTCGGGGTCCTTCACCTGGAAGGCGTCTTTTTCGGGAGGCGTCGGGGCGATCTTCCGGAGCGCGTCGAACGCCGCCGACTTGACGAGGTCCGCCTGATCGTTCAGGGCGTCGATCAGTTTTTCGGCGGCGAGGAGGTACTGGGCCTTGTCGCCCATGTTGCCGAGGGCTTCGCCGCAGATCGCGCGCACCGTCGGGTCGGGATCTTTCAACGCCATCGGTGGATTCTGGTCCACGATCCGATAGACGAGCGCCGGAATGGTCTTCGGGTTTGCGAGGTCGCCGAGTCCGAGGGCCGCGCCGGTGCGGTCGATCGAGGGGGACTGCGGGTCCGTCACCACGGTCACCAGGACGTCGGCCAACCCGGGGTCGGCGGCGGCGATCGCCAGGATGGCGCGGGTGGCGGTGTCGCGGACCGGCTTGGCGATGTCGCGCCGTGCCCGGAGGAGCCACCGGTTCTTCACGGCGGCCGTGTCGGCGATGGCCGCGAGGGCGTCGCACGCGGCTTCCCGGACGGACGAGCTGGAGGAGCGCTTGTCGGGATCGCCGCCGGCGAGCTCGCCGAGGGCGCGCACCACGTCTTCGTTCTTCGGCGCCAGGGCCGCGAGGGCGCGGACGGCGGCCATCTGGGCGGCTTCGCCCGTCCTCGTATTCGAATTGGCGGACGCGACGCGCGCCAGGGCGGGGCCGTTGTCGGCCGAGCCGACGCGGGCCAGCGACCGCGCGGCGGCTTCCTTCACCTCGGCGTCGGCGTCCTCGAGGCCGCGTTTCTCGAGCGCGTCGCGATCCTCGGGTCCCGCCATGTCTTTCGGGAGGAATCCCAGGGCTAGGGCGGCGCCCGCCTTCTCGTCCTTCGAGCCCGATCCGACCTTGTCGCGGAGCGCCGCGATCTTGTCCGACGCCCTGCCCGCCGCGATGAGCTTCGCCACGGTCTCGGCCACGAAAAGGCGGGTGACGGCGCGCGACTTCGACTGGAGGTCGGTCGAAAGCCCGGCGTCCGCGGGCAAGATCCCGGACAGGAAGGCGGCGAACTTTTCGATCGCCGGAGCCCCGAGGTCGAGGGCGTCCTGCTGGATCTGGCCCTTGCGAAGTTGGAAACGGTCGCACGCGCGCTCGGCCCGCTCGATCTGCGCGGCGGGGTCGGCCAGCGTATAGGAGCGGACCTTGAGTTCGCGCAGGTAGGCGTCGCGGTCGAAGAGGCGCGAGGGATCGCCGCTCTTCCATTGCGACTGGAACAGCCAGAAGCGGTTCACGAGAATGCCCGCGCCCAGCGTTTCGTTCCACCAGGCGCTCCACTTGGCGATTCCCTCCTGGCGCTTCGCGGCCTGCTTTTTCGCGACGTCCTCAGGGTCCATCGGACGGTCGCCCTCGGAGGGGATCAGCGGATCGGGGTCGAATCCCAGGTCCATTCCCGTGATCCGCTTCAGCGCCTCGTTGGCGGTCCGCCGCACGTTGGAGTCGCCGTCCGAGAGCGCCTCGATGAGGGCCGGGACGCCCTTCACCATCCCGATGGTACCGAGGGAGATCGCGGAGGAGACGCGGACGGCCGGGTCGTTGGCCAGGTCGCGCTCCGTGAGCGGCTTGGCGTCCGCCTCCGGCTCGTACTGGACGATCGCCATGAGCCGGTCGACGAGCTTGAGCTTCGCCTCGGAGTTCGTCGTGTCGACGCCGGACGCGGCGATGCAGCACGCCTCGCGGACGGAACGGTTCTTGCTCTCGAGGCCCTTGCAGACCGCGTCGATGAGGCCGCCCGAGATTTCGCCGAGGGCGCGCACGGCCTTGGCGGCTTCGATGCGGCCCGAGGGGTCGGCCGACTCGTCGGAGATCAGCTTCTGAAGTTCGGCCTCGATCTGCGGCTTGTTCGCCAGGTTCGCGGGAAGGTTGCCGCGGATCGCCTCGCCCCGCTTCCTCACGTCCTCGGCGCGCGCCCGGTTGGCGTCGATGAGTTTCTTCGCGTTCGGGTCGGCCGGGTCTTTCGAGTCGAGGTCCGCGAGGATTCTCTCGGCCTCCTGGTCGTACGTGCGGGCGAGCGCCCAGGTCTCGAAGATCTTCGCGATGGCGAGGCCGGCCCCGGCGCGGATGTCGGCCCCCTGGTCGCCCAGCTTCGCGATGAGGGTGGCCAGGCCCGACTCGTCGGCGGCGCCGGCGATCAGTTCCGCCGCGAACGCGCGCACCACCTCGTCCTTGTTGGCCAGGCCATCCATGAGACCGTCGGTGGCGTCCCTGCCGATCGCCTTGACCTTGGCGTCGAGCTCCTTCTTCTTCGCGTCGAGGGGCGCGGGCGAATTCCTCAGGACCTCCCGCCAGTTCGTCACGAACCGGGCGTACTGGTCGAGATAGACGTCGACGCCCTTGAGACGGATCTTCCGCCGGGCCTCCTCGACGGCGGTTTTCTGGTCGGGGCACTCGGCGACGATGCGCGCGTAGGCTCCCTGCGCCTCGGGGACGTTTTCGGGAATCGAGATCTCGCAGACCCGGCCGACCCCGAGGAGCGCCTTCGCGAGGAGTTCCTTGGCGCCCTCCAAAGCGGCCTGTTCCGCCGACTTGCGGAATGCCTCGAGCGCGCGCTCGAGGTGGCGC
>DATHFI010000309.1:0-7098 GCA_035490275.1 Planctomycetota bacterium | reverse complement strand
GAGAAGGCGAAGCTGGCTGAGGAGGCCCTGACCGAGACGCTCATGAAGCAGATCCGGGAGGGCATCCAGCCCACCGGCCTGGCTCCCGCGGGCGAGCCGGACCCCGACTGGATCGCCGCCAACCTGATGGGGTCGAAGGCGGCCGAGGAAGTCACGAACCGCCGGAACGCGATCTTCAAGCCCCCCTACGCGGACGAAAAAATTCCCGCCTACCTCGAGGACCGGTACGGCACCCTCGAGAGCCTGCTCATCGAGATGGCCGACCGGATCGCCCTCCTCCAGCTGCGGTACGAGCGGGCGAAGCTCGAGGCGGACCTCGCCCGGGCCTACGCCGAGAAGAAGACGGCGGCGCGCCCCGAGGTCCTGAAGGACAAGGAGCAGTTCAAGGCGCGCCTCCAGGCCATGATCAAGGAAGTGAACGACAGGATCGCCGCGGTGGACAAGGCGTACAACGAGCGCAAGGCGGGCCTCTCGGCCCAGGCGGACAAGCTCAAGGGCGAGATCGAGCAGGAGCAGGCCCAGTTCCGGGAACACGAGCGGCGCGAGACGGGCCGCATCAAGAAAATGCGCAACGACCTCGAGCAGATGAAGCAGAAGGAATTCATCAAGCACCGGGTCGCCATCGCCCACGGCAAGGTCCTGCGCCCGGACATCCCCCAGAAGAGCGCCTTCATCGATCGCGGGAGCCGCGAGCGCGTCGTCCCGGGCCTGCGCTTCATGGCGGCCCGGATCGGGTTCCAGGGCAAGTTCGAGTTCAAGGCGGTCCTCGAAGTGAAGAAGGTATGGCTCGACACGAGCGAGGTCGCCATCGTCAGCGCCAAGGAAGGCGCGGGTCCCGTGATCGAGGGGGACCTGATCGTCAACCCGTTCTACAACCCGAACCGGCCGGTCATCGTGGCCTTCGCGGGACACGTGGGCGACCGGGCCTTCAACATCCGGTCGGCGGAGAACAACCCCAAGCCCCTCCGCTTCTCCGCCCGCGAGGCGGCCAACCGGATCAAGGAGATGGGGAGCGAGGCGCGGACGAGCGTGACGCTCGACGCCGACTTCGTCCTCTTCACGGAGATCTCGACCGAGAACACGACCCGGGACTCGTGGCCCGACTACCGCAAGGCGGTCCTGCTGGAGATCCCCATCGCGGACGCGGCGGAGTATTACGAGTTCCTCGGCGGTTAAGCGCCGGGCCCGAACCCCAGGGAGGATGAGATGGCCGAGTTCGTGACGCGCCAGGAGGCCCAGCGGCGGCTGTGGATCGTCGTCGGCTGCGGAATCATCAGCGTCCCCGCGCTCGTGATCGGTCTGATCTCGTTCAAGGGGATCCTCGACCAGGACAAGGCGGACCAGCCCGGCACCGTCGCGCGGCTCCGGCGGGAGATCGCGGAGAAGGCCGCCGCGAACCGCCAGCTTCGCGACAATTACCGCGACTACTCGAGATTCATCGGCTGGCGCCACGTCGCCTACAGCACCGTGGCCCGGGCCGCGGACGCGGGTTTCGCCCGGCCCGACCAGGCCGCCGGCCTTTCCCCCAAAGCGCTGGGAAGATTCCTGGACTGGTGGGTGACCGACATGTTCCCCCGCCTCGACATCAAGGGATATGTCCCCCGGGAACCCGAGGGACCCGGCGAACGGCTGACCCTGGCCAAGCTGTTCGACGAGCTCGCCAAGAAAGAGGCGGACTTGGTTTCGAAGACGGGGGCGCTGCAAGCGGACCGCGATCGCGACCGCAAGGCGGGGATGGATACCGCCAAGGTAACGGTCCAGATGGATGACGAGCAGTTGAAGCAGATCGACCAGGCGGGCACGGGCCTCAAGGACACGTACAAGCAGTCGCTGACCCAGCTCCGGAACAACGAGCAGAAGTACCAGCTCGAGCTCGACGGCGACGGGACCCCGGCCAACGGCGGCCTCGCCGGCCAGGTCTACGGGCTCCAGGCCGAGCTGACGGAGCTGCGCAACTACAACCTCAACCTCAAGGGCCAGCTCGAACAGCAGAAGCGGGAGCTCCAGAACCGCATCAACTGGCTCATCTACCGCCAGGAGGAGGCCAAGGAGCGGAAGGATCCGGACGGCGAGATCCTCTCCGTCGACTCCGCGATGGGCATCGGCTTCATCGACCTGCTCCAGCAGGACCGGGTCTTCCGCGGCGGGCGCTTCAAGGTCTACTCGCTCGAGAAGGGCGGCGAGAAGCGGGACAAGGGCGAGGTCGAGATCCTCGAGGTGGCGAAGGAGCACGCGAGCCGGGTGGCGATCTACAACGCGCGGGCGGAAGATCCCATCAAGGCGGGCGACCGGATCTACAACGAGACGTACGAGCGCGGCAAGGCGCGCAACATCGCCATGGCGGGCCGCCTGAGCGGGAAACTCTCCAACGAGGACGCCATCCGGAAGATCAAGGAGTTCGGCGACGTCTACCAGGAGAAGGTCACCGAGCGGACGAACTACCTCATCGTCGGCGACGGCTACGAGGACGACCCCAACTGGAAGCTCGCGCAGGAATACGGGGTCAAAGTGATGATCGAAAAGATCTTCCTCGAATACTTGGGAGTTCCCCAGTAAAGTCCTCAGCCGACAGCGGTCGGCAATCAGCGTCAGAAGCAGTCCGCCGGAAGCCGTCAGCCCAATCCATCACAGCGTAAATCTGTCCGACCCACGTGCGTTCCATGCTGAAGGCTGATGGCTGGTGGCTGATGGCTGAAGGCTGAAGGCTGATGGCTGATGGCCTTTGTTCTTCGCTGATCACTGACAGCTGACAGCTTCTGAAGCTGACGGCTGAAAGCTGTCGGCTAACAGCTACAATTGGCTCATGTCCACCGCGACGCA
This sequence comes from Planctomycetota bacterium, assembly GCA_035490275.1. GTDB lineage: Bacteria > Planctomycetota > MHYJ01 > MHYJ01 > JACPRB01 > DASRJF01. Next base: position 4,278 of record DATHFI010000309.1, on the reverse strand, counting down.
GCCCACGCCTGCGGAAACCACGGAAGTCCGGATGACGTTCGGGGAGCACCTCGAAGAGCTCCGGTGGCGCCTCATCAAGTCGATCATCGCGTTCGGAGTCGCCTTCGTGGCCGCGGCCGTCTACTACGAGAAACTCCTGGGGATCATCGTCCAGCCCCATTTCCAGGCGATGAGACTGCTGGGGGTGAAGGACGATCAGGCGAAGCTCCTGCAGCTGAGCTACACGGGACCCGTCTGGGCCCTCATGAAGCTCTCCTTCATCGTGGCCCTCTTCGTCTCCTCCCCCATCATCGCCTACCAGCTCTGGAGGTTCGTGAGCGCCGGGCTCTACAAGGACGAACGGAAGTACGTGACGCGATTCGCGCCCGTCTCGTTCCTGCTCTTCGCGGGAGGGTGCGCCTTCGGTTTCTACATCCTCATTCCGTATGGGCTCTACGGCATGGGCCAGATGGCGAATGACCCGAATCACACGGTGCTGATGTTCGCGCTCACGGACTACCTGAACCTGGTGATGACCCTGACCGTTGTGACCGGGATCATCTTCCAGCTGCCCCTCATCATGGTTTTCACGAGCGTCCTCGGACTCACGACCGCGAAGACGTGGCTGAGATGGATCCGCGTCGCGATTGTGGCCATCTTCGTGGCGGCCGCGGTCCTGACGCCCTCGCCCGACTGGCTCAGCCAGGTCCTGCTCGCGGTCCCGCTCCTCCTCCTCTACCTCCTGGGCATCCTGCTCAGCGCCCTGGTCGCCCGCCCCCGGCAACGCCCGGCCAGGGCTTGACGATCCCCGGCCCGGCTCCGAGTCGGAAATTCGAACAGCTTCGTGCTGGAAGCTCGCCGCTTCCGGAACGGGAAACGGGGAGCCGGCCGCAGGGAGCGGGGTTGCCCCCCTTGACGGCGCCCCGGGGCGACCCTATGGTGGCGGCCCCATGGCAGAAAAAGGACCCGCCGCCCGCGTCGCGCTCGTCGGAATCCAGGGCTCCGGAAAGACCTCGCTCTTCTGCGCCCTCACGGGAATGGAATACGCCCGGGCCGCGGCCCACGCGGGAAAGACGGCGGGCGCCGCCGTTCGGGTGCTCGACCCGCGCCTGCTCGAGGCCCACGAGAAGAACGGGCCGCAAAAAAAGCTCGTCGCGCCCTCCCTCGAATTCCTCGACACCCCGCCCATCGCCCTCCAGGATCCGGGGAAAGCGGACAACCCGGGCGTCTTCGCGACGTTCCGCGAGGCGGACGGATTCGTCGTCGTCCTGAAGGCGTACGATCTCGAGGGGGACCGGAAGAAGCAGACGGCGGACCAGCTCGCGGCCGTGCGGGGCGAGTTCCTCCTCGCGGACATCGACATCATGCAGAAGCGGATCGAGAAACTTCGAGCCGAGGTGAAGAAGCCGCTGCCGACGGTGGAGGAGTCGAAAAAGGAGCTGGCGGTGCTCGAGCGCCTCGCCGAGGCGGTCCTCGCCGGCGACGCGGGCGCCTTCGCCGGGCTCGGGGCCGAGGACGACAAGAAGCTCCGGGGATTCCAGTTCTTCTCGCGCAAGCCGATGATCCCCGTGGTGAACATCGGGGAGGGCGACCTGGCCGATCCGCCCCGGCCGTCCACCGATGCGCTCCCGGTCTGCCTGAAGCTCGAGGCGGAGCTCCTCGCCATGGAGGAGGGGGACCGCGCGTCGTTCATGAAGGACTACGGGCTCGCGTCGCTCGTCCTGCCGGGTCTCGCCGTGACGCTCTACGACCGCATGGGCTTCCAGACCTTCCTGACCCTGGGGGACAAGGACACGACGGCCTGGGCGCTGCGGAAGGGGAGCACGGCCTGGGACGCCGCGGGAAAGATCCACACCGACATCCAGAAGGGCTTCATCAACTGCGAGGTCGTGCCGTTCGCCGACTTCCGCGCGCACAAATCGGCCCACGACGCCGCGGCCCACGGCAAGCAGCGCGTCGAGGGGAAGGCCCACAAGCTCGCCGACTTCGACATCATCAACATCAAGACAAGTGCTCGCTGACCCGGGGCCGATTCTGGATTGTAGATTCTGGATTCCTGATTCTTGATTCTTGATTCCTGATTCTTGATTCCGCCTCTTGGCTTCCGTCATCCACAATCCACAATCCAAAATCCATAATCGAACGGTACACTGGGCCCCATGGCTAAGGTCGCTCTTGCCTACTCGGGCGGTCTCGACACGACCATCTGCATCCACTACCTGCGCCAGGTGAAGGGGATGAAGGTCTACACCTTCTCCGCGAACCTGGGGCAACCCGAGTACCTGGAGCCGCTGGCGGAGCGGGCCGTCGAGATGGGCGCCTCGGCCGCCAACCTCGCCGATCTCCGCGAGAAGTTCGCCCGCGATTTCATCCTCCCGTCGCTGCGGGCGGGAGCGGTCTACGAGCAGGGGTACTACCTCTTTTCCGCGCTGTCGCGGCCGCTCATCATGCAGGAGCTGGTCGAGATCGCGCGGCTCGAGGGGTGCGAAGCGATCGCGCACGGTTCGCGCGGGATCGGGAACGACCGCATCCGCCTGCGGAACTGCAGCCGGGCGCTGGCCCCCGATCTTGAAGTGCTGGCCCCGCTCGAGGAGCTGGGGCTCGCCTCTCCCGCCGACGACCTCGCGTACGCGAAGGAGCACGGGATTCCCTTCGAGAGCGAGCGCCAGACGCTGTGGAACTCCGAGCAGAATCTCTGGGGCAACAACATCCAGCTCCGCGGCGCGATCGGCACCTGGGAGGAGCCCCCGAAGGACACGTACGTGATGACGGTGCCCCCCGCGAGCGCCCCGAACCGCCCCGTCACGGTCGAGATCGGCTTCGTCCAAGGACGGCCGGTGTCGATCGACAGCGAGGAGATGGGCCCGGTGGAGCTGATCGGGAAGCTCAACCAGATCGGCGGGCGGTGCGCCGTCGGGCGATTCGACGTCGTGGAGAACCGGATCACGGGGCTTAAGACCCGCGAGCTGTACGAGGCTCCCGCCGCGGCCGTCCTCCACGCCGCCCACCGCGGGCTCGAATCGATCACCCTGGAGCGCAACGTCCTCCACTTCCAGGAGTTGCTCTCCCACAAATTCGCGGACCTCGTCTACGAAGGCCACTGGTTCGAGCCGGTCCGGGAGGGTCTCGACGCCTTCTTCGCCCGCGTGAACGACCGCGTGACGGGCACCGTGCGCGTCTCGCTCTTCAAGGGGGTAATCTCCGTGACCGGCCGGAAGTCGCCGAACTCGCTCGTCGCGGGCCGGAACGGTTCTCCGGCGCGATGAGGAAACCCCACCGCGCCGAAGCCCCCCGTCCGTCGCGGAGGGGGGCGAAGGCGGGCCGCGTCGCCGTGCTTTCCACCGGCACCGAGCTCCTGCGCGGCCGCTCGACGGACACCAACCTCGCCTCGATCGCGCGCGCCCTGGAAACGATCGGGCTGGAAGTCTCCTACCACGCCACCGCTCCCGACGACCTCGACCGACTCGTCGAGGAAATCCGGCTCGCTTCCGCCCGGGCGGAAATCGTGATTCTCACCGGCGGACTGGGTCCCACGGAGGACGACTTCACCCGGCGCGCGGCCGCGGAGGCCTACGGGCGCGAGCTCGTCTTCCGGCCCTCGGCCTGGAACGCGATCCGGTCGCGGTTCCGCCGGTTCCGGATTCCGATGGCCGCGATCAACCGGCGCCAGGCTTTTCTTCCGCGCGGCGCGCGAATCCTCCCCAATCCGAACGGTTCGGCGCCGGGATTCGTCGTGGAGTCGGCGGGGCGCTTCTTCTTCGCGCTCCCCGGGCCGCCCCGCGAAATGGTGCCGATGCTTCAGAGGCAGGTACTTCCCCGGCTCGCCGCCGCCTTCGGAGGGAGGCCGCGGTTCCGCCTTTGGGAAGCCCGCGTCTTCGGCATGCCCGAAGGGACGGTGGACGAAATCGTGAGACCCGTCGTGGCGCGCCGCCCCGGCGCGTCGTACGGACTCACCGTCTCGGGCGGGACCGTGAACATTACGCTGCGGGTCGAGCGGGGCTCTCCGCTCCCGATGGTGCGGGCCCTGCGTCGAAAGCTCGGATTGTTCCTCGTCGGACCGAAATCGCTCGAGGAGACCGTGGGTGATCTCCTCCTGCGAAGGGGGAAGACGATCGCGCTCGCGGAATCCTGCACGGGCGGGCTGATCTCCCACAAGCTGACCAACGTTGCCGGGATTTCCGCGGCGCTGCTTGAAGCGTGCGTCTGCTATTCGAACCGGTCGAAGATCTCGCGGCTCGGCGTTCCGGCGCCGACGATCCGGCGACATGGCGCGGTGAGCGCCGAGGTGGCCGCCGCCAT
>DATHFI010000308.1:0-3063 GCA_035490275.1 Planctomycetota bacterium | reverse complement strand
GGGTTCGCATTCAGTTCGACCACCTTGCCCTCCGCCTTCGCGGCCTGGAGCACGCGCTCGAGGTCGACCCGGTAGCCGTCGCGGTCCAGGAGCAGGCGGCCGGTGGGGTGGCCGAAGACGTCGAAGTGCCTGTTGGCGACGGCCCGGCAGATCCGGTCGGTCATCTCCTTCTCGGACATGTCGAATCTGGAATGTATGGACCCGATCGCGAAGTCGAGCTTCCCGAGCAACTCGTCGGATAGGTCGAGATCGCCGTTCGGAAGAATGTCGAGCTCCATGCCGTGAAGGATCCGGAAATCTTTCCATCCCTTGTTGAGCGCCGCGACCTCCTTCATCTGCTTGCGGAGGCGCGCCTCGTCGAGCCCGTGCGCGTAGCTCGCCGCCTTGCTGTGGTCGGAGAGTCCCATCCACTTGTAGCCGAGCCGTCGCGCCTTGCCGGCCATCTCCTCGATCGAGGCCGTGCCGTCGCTCCACCTGGTGTGGACGTGCAAAATGCCCTTAACATCTTTAGGTTCAATGAGTTGTGGAAGCTCTCCTTTTTCGGCCCGCTCGATCTCGTCGCGTCCCTCGCGGAGCTCGGCGGGGATGTACGAGAGCCCGAGGCGCTTGTAGATCGCCTCCTCGCTGTCGGCGTCGAACCTCTTTTTTCCCTTGAAGAGCCCGTATTCGTTGAGGGTCCAGCCCCGCTTGATGGCGCGCGCCCGCAGGAGCACGTTGTGCTCCTTGCTCCCGGTGAAGTAGAGCAGGGCGGCCGCGTATTCGTCCTCGGCGACGACGCGAAGGTCGACTTGAAGTCCGCCGGTGAGGCGCACGCTGCACTTCGTGTCGCCCTTGCCGATCACCTCCTCGACGGCGGGAGCGCGCGCAAAGTGCTCGATGACCTCCCGCGGCGCGGCGGCGCTGGAGACGATGTCGACGTCGTGCACCACCGGCTTGCCCCGGCGCAGGCTGCCCGCGACGCCGGCGCCGATGACCACGGGGCGCAGGTAGGCGAGGAGCTCCCGCGCCACGCCGAGCGCCTGGCTCATGAGGAAGAGCCCCTGCGAGCGGCCCAGGAGGGCGATCCCCTCGAGGATTTTCGCCTGCGTCCGCTCGCCGAAGCCCGGGAGCTTCGCCACCTTCCCGGCCCGGCAGGCGGCCTCGAGCTGGGCGATCGACGTCACCCCGAGATCCTTCCACAAGATCTTGATTTTCTTCGGGCCGAGCGAGGGGATGCGTAGCATCTCGAGGAGTCCCGGCGGGATGGAAGAGCGCAGCTCCTCGAAGTACTTCATCTTCCCCGTCTTGTGCAGTTCCGTGAGCTTCTCCTCGATCGCCGGCCCGATCCCCGGGAGCTCGCCGAGCTTTTCCTGCTCGATCAGGGTTCCGATGGGGACCTCCAGACCCTCGATGGTGCGCGCGGCGGTCTGGTAGGCCCGGACCTTGAAGGGGTTCTCCCCCTGGATGTCCAGGATGCTGGAGATCGTCGCGAGGATCGAGGCCGCCTCGGCGTTCACCATGACTTTTCCCCGTCCTTGCGGTAGAGGTTGTGGCAGGAGGCGCAGGCGGCTCCGACGGCGCGCCACGAGCGCAGGCCCTCGTCGCCGCTCCACCCGGCCCGATCGAGGCGGTCCATGGCGGAGAGGAATTTTCGGAACTCGAATGCGAGGTCGCGGTTCTCGGCCTCGGAGGGGCGGTAGGGGAGGCGCGAGGCGGTCTCGGCGCCGGACCGGATGGAGCCGAGCCTCCTCCGGACCTCCCCGGCGGGCTTTTTCGCGGCGAGGTCGGCCTGGAGGTTCTCGTACTGGAGGTCGAGCGACTTCATGGTCCGGAGGTAGGAGCGCGCCATCGCTTCGCGGGAGCCGGGGGGAGGGGTCCCGGGCGCGGAGGGCTCGCCGCAGGCCGCGAGCGCCGGGAGGACGCCGAGGAGGAGGGCCGCCGGCCGCATGGCGGCCCATCTTACCAGCCCCGGGGGCCGATTCCAGCTTCCGCCCGGCCCCCGGGACCCCGATTCGTGGCCTAGGTATTTATACCTAGGTATTTTATTTATCCGTTGCGGCCGCGCTTGTCCTTCTTGCCGCCGTCGTCCTTCTTGTCGTCCTTCTTGTCGTCCTGCTTCTTGTCGTCCTGTTTCTTCTCGTCCTGCTTCTTGTCATCCTTCTTGTCGTCGTCCTTCGGAGGAGGAGGCGGCGGCGGAGGCGGCCGGCGGTCGCGCTCCTTGGGGGGAGGCGGCGGGGGCTGCTTCTCGCGCTCCTTGTCCTTTTCCTTGGGCGGAGGCGGGGGCTGCTTTTCGCGCTCCTTGTCCTTTTCCTTGGGCGGAGGAGGCGGCTGCTTCTCGCGTTCCTTGTCCTTCTCCTTGGGAGGAGGAGGCGGCTGCTTCTGGCGCTCCTTGTCCTTCTCCTTCGGCGGAGGAGGCGGCTTCTCGCGATCCTTCTCGCGTTCCTTGTCCCGGACATTCTCCCGTTCCTTCTCGAGTTCCTTTTCCCGTTCCCGTTCCTTCTGCCGTTCTGCCGGAGGCTCCTTGGAGAGCTCTTCCTTCTCGCGGCGGCGTTCCTCGTCGAACTGGTGGCGGGCCTCCTCGCGACGGCGGTCGACCTCCTCGCGCTTCGGCGGCAGGACCACGACCTGGCCGGTGGTCTTCCGGCGGTCGACCTCGACCACGACCCGCTTGGTGCTCTCTTCGCGCTGCTGGTGCATCTGCTGGACGATGTTCCCGCCGCGCTCGGGCCGCTCGACGATCTTCACGACCGGGTGGTTGTTCCAGTTCCGGCCGCCGTGGGCCGCGTAATGGGGGTACTCGCGGTGCACGACCACGACGAATCGCTCGTTCCGGTCCACGCAGCCGTTCCAGCGGACGAACGTGTCGCCGTAGGTCCATCCGTAATAGCCGGTAGAGAGGCGAAGGTAAAAGAGCGCGTGGCACTCGTAGTTCGTCAGCCGGATGCGCCCGTCGCGCCTCCAGTAGAAGCCGTAGGCCCTCGCGTAGGCCGGCGGGCACCGGTAGCCCATGGGGATGTCGACGAACAGGCCCCAGGTCGGGATCCGGTAGAAGAGGCACACGTCACAGAGGGCCCGGTTGCTCCG
>DATHFI010000307.1:0-2412 GCA_035490275.1 Planctomycetota bacterium | reverse complement strand
CCACGGGGCCGTCGGTGCGGCTGAGGACCTGGTACGCCGGCGTGTCGAGCCCGGAGCGCAGGAACTGCCGCTTCGATTCGAGCTTGTCCATGGCGAGCCGGCTCGCGACGGGGCTGGAGCCGGTGTAGAGGAGCCGGCGCTTCTCCAGGAGCCGCTGGACCTGGCCATCCTCGCCGAACCTCCCGTGGAGCGCGACGAAGACGATCTCGGCCTCGAGACCCTCGAGCTCCGCCCCGTCTTCCCCGCGGACGTCCACTTCCGTGACGCGGTGGCCGGCGCCCGCGAGGGCTCCGGCGATGGCGCGACCCGACCGGAGCGAGATCTCCCGCTCCGAGGAGGGCCCGCCCAGGAGGACGGCGACCGAGTACGTCTTGACCATGGGATTCACCTCACCAGACGAGGATCTCGAGTTCGAGCGACAGGGCGAACCGCGCCGAGACCTCCGCGCGGATCCGGTCGACGAGACACAGGACATCATCGGCCAGCGCGCGGCCTTCATTGATTATGAAATTGGCATGTTTGCTGGAGACGCGGGCCGCCCCGGCGCGGGCGCCCTTGAGGCCGCACCGGTCGATGAGCCGCCCCGCGCGCTCGCCGGGAGGATTCTTGAAAATGCACCCCGCGTTGGGCCGTCCGAGGGGCTGGGTCTCCTTCTTGTCGCGCATGATCTCGTCGTACCGGGCCGCGAGAGGCGCCGGCTCGTCGGGGGTCAGCTGGAGCCCGGCGCCGAGAACGATGCGGCCCCGAAGATCGGACGTCCGGTAGCGGAACCCCGCCTCGGAGGGCGTGAGCCGTTTCGGATTTCCCTCGGCGTCGAGGATGTCGACCCACCGGACGGTCGGCCCGATCTCGCCGTGCCGCCCGCCCGCGTTCATCACGAGGGCGCCGGCGACGGTGCCGGGGACGCCGGTCAGGCCCTGGAGGCCCGCGAGTCCGCGCCGGGTGGCCTCCTTGACGAGCCGCGGGAGGCTCGCCCCGCCCTGCACCGCGACGGAGCCGTCGGGGCTCCAGTCGACGCGGTCGAGCGAATGCAGGCGCAGGACGGCGCCGTCGACGCCGCGGTCGCCCACGAGGAGGTTGCTCCCTCCGCCGAGGAGGCGGACGGGGACGTCGCATTCGCGGGCGGAGCGGAAGGCGAGGCCGAGGTCCTCCTCGGTGCGGGGCTGGACGAGAAACCGCGCAGGGCCGCCGATCCTGAATGTCGTGCAACCGGCCAGCGGGTGGCCGAGCCGGGCGGGAATGGCGCGCTCCCGGAGGAAGGCTTCGAAGGCGGCGAACGCGGGCACGGCGGCGGTATCCCCCTGCTCTTTCCGCTCAATTATAACTTATAACTTATAAATTACAAATGATTTTCCAGTTCCTCCTGGTGCGGGGTACGATTGTCTCCAGGACCGAAAATCAGCCGGAGAGCGCGTAACACAATCAGCCATACCCTTGAGCCGCGGATGCGTCTCATAGGGTGAGGGGGCAGGGGACGTATGCGGTTGTCATTCGCCACGCTGGCCGTTGCGTTGTGCGGGTCGCTCGGGGGCGCCCAGGACGGCCGCCCCCTCCAGGAATGCACGCCGGCCCAGGAGAAATCGATCGCCCGCGGCCTCAAGTGGCTCATCGACGCGCAGAACAATCACGGCACCTGGGGATGCGAGAGGAGCGGCGCCCCCTGCACGGCGATCACGGGGCTGGCGGCCCTCGCGCTGGCCGCGTCCGGCAGCACGCCGCGCACCGGCGAGTTTGGCGAGGCGATCCAGCGCGCGATCTCGGGCTTGCTCCGCGTGCAGGGCCGCAACGGCTGCATCACGCAGAACGACTCGACCGGCATGGGCCTCTTCTACGACCACTCCTGCGCCACGCTGGCGCTCGCCGAGTTCTATGGGATGCAGAAGGAACCCGGCGAGGTCGAGGGCCTGGCGACGGGGCTGAAGGACGCCGTCGCGTACCTCTATACCCGGCAGAACCGCGACGGCGGCTGGGCCGCCGTGGGGTCCGGCGACGACTCCGACCTCGCCATCACGTGCAACGTGTGGCTCGCCCTGCGCGCCGCCCACAACGCGGGCGTGACGATCGAGGCGGCCCGCGTCGACAAGGTCGAGGAGTTCGTCAAGAAGTGCCGGGATCCCCGCGGGGGCTTCAAGCAATACCCGTCCGTCCGCGGCGGCGGCGGCCGCATGTTCTACCCCACCTCCGCGGGCCTGCGCATCCTCCTGGGCCTGGGCCGGAACGACATGAAGGAGGTCGAGCGCGGCATCGAGGTGCTCCTCTCCAAGAAACTTGGCGACGACTACGGCGGCAAGATCTCGGAGTGGGATTACTGCGGCGGGTTCTTCGCCGTGATGGCGCTCCTGCACGAAAACGGGCGGGCGTGGAAGACGTGGTACCCGAAGCTCCGCGACCAGCTGATCAAGCTTCAGAATC
>DATHFI010000306.1:0-3760 GCA_035490275.1 Planctomycetota bacterium | reverse complement strand
CCTTCATCCCGACCACGTCGCGGAAGTGGGACGCCAATTGCGCTGGCTCATGGCGCTCGTGGTCTTCGGAGGCATCGCCAACCTCGCTAAGGGCATCCTCAACGCCCGTTTTGTCTTCTTCACGCCGTCGCTCGACACGTTCGCCTCCTACGCGCTGGTGATCGCGGCGGTCTGGATCGGCGCGGGGCGGTGGGGAATCTGGGCGCTCGTAGTGGGAACCATCCTGGGCAACCTCTTTCGCCTTGCGGTGATGGCGCCCGATCTCGCGCGGGTGGGATGGAGGCCCGTCTTGACCCATCCGCGACTCAAGACCTGGGGCGCCACGCTCGTGCCGCTCGCCGCCGGCGCGATCGTCTTCGGCGCGAACTTCGTGCTCATGCGAAGCCTGGCCTCGCTGGCCGTCGAGCCGCACGCCGTGTCGCACCTGGGGTACGGGGAGCGGCTGGTGATGGTCCCGTCCGAGCTCGTAGCCGCCTCGTTGGGCGCGGCGCTTCTTCCCGCCGCGGCGGCGCGCCACGCGGCCGGAGAGCGCGCCGCGTTCGCCCGCGTCACCTCCTCCGCCATCCGGGCGTCGCTTCTCTTCCTCATCCCCGCGGCCGCCGGAATCATGGCGCTCTCGGAGCCGCTCGTCCGGCTGGTCTACGAACATGGCGAGTTCGGCCGGGCCGCGGCGCTCGAGACGTCGTCGACGCTCTTCTGGTTCGCACCCATCCTCCCGGGGTCGGCGGTCCTCGTGGTGGGTCAGTCCCTGTTCGCCATGGGGAAAACCCGGGCCGTCGTGGCGATGTGGTGCGCGATCACCGGCCTGACTCTGGTGATCGGGTGGGCGCTTCTCGGACCCATGGGTGTACGCGGCGTGGCCTTGGCATACGCGGCGGCAACGGTGATCGTGGGCGTCGGCGGCTTGGTTGCGCTGTCGCGGGCCTCAGCCTTGCGACTGGGTGAAGTCGGCCGATCGGCGGCACGAATGGCCGCGGCGGCGGGCCTGATGGCCGCGCTCGTCATTGGCGGCCGAACGCTCTTCGAGGGGGCCGGTTGGGGAACGGGTAAGATCGAAACCGCGGTCGAGGTGGCGATGCTCGGCTTCTTCGGCGCGGCCGCCTACGCGATCCTCATGGGCCTCTTCGGGGCGCCGGAATGGGCGGAAGCACGGCGGAAGCTATGAATGGACGCCGAGGCCAGGTCGCGACCTTCGCGGCAATCGCGCTCCTGGGATCGCTCGCCTGCAATTACGACGCCAGGCCCGCGGCGTTCCTGATTCTCGCGGTCACGGCGCTCGCGGCGGTGGAGGCGTTTCGCGATCGTCGCATTCCACGCGAGGTGTGGCTCCTGCTCCTTCCCTTCGGCTACTGGACCCTCAGCTTCCTGATGACGCGGGAATCCTTGTCTGTGTTCTTTTCGCCCGACTTCCAGCGTCGGGATGGCGCGATCTTCGCCTCGCTCCTCCCCATGGCGGCCCTGGCGGCGCTTCCACTGGATCGCGAGCGGATCTGCGGGGCGCTTCTGGCTTACCTGGTCATTCAGGCGGCGATTGCCCTGGCGGGGGGCGTGAGCATCCTGGGGGGCTGGACCTCCCAGCTCTACCATCCCGCGGAAGTCGTCGACCAGAAGCCGACATTCTTCGGCCTCTATGTCGCGCACAACGCGACGGCCAGCGTCTACGCGCTTCTCACGCTCGGCGCGCTCGCCTGGGCGCTGCGGCGCGAGACCGAGGCGCGGCTCCGGATGGTGCTGCTCACTCTGGCGGCGCTGCTCGCGCTCGGATGCATCATGGCCCGGTCGCGGCGCGCTTTCGTGGCGCTCGGAGCGGGAGTCCTCTTCGTTGTCATTCGGGCCCTGCGGCAGGGCGCCTCGCGCCGCGTGATGGCCGCGGCGGTCGCGGGACTTGCGATCGCCCTCCTTGCCGGCGGTGGACTCCTGTGGCCGCGCTTTCAGCGGATGATCGAGGGGGACAAGGACGATTTTCGCCGGGAGGTATGGAGCCGGGCGTGGGACCATTTCAAATCGAGTCCCGTGGTCGGCATCGGCTTCGGAAGGTACAACGATAGCGACCTTAAGTTCACCTCGATCGGTATCGGAAGAATCGCGACTTCGGGGAAGCCGGAGAACGATGACCGGCACGCCCACAATTCGTACCTTCACTGGATGGCCGAAGGCGGGCTCGTCGGACTGGGCGTGATGATCGCGTTCTGGATCTTGGTCGTGCGCAATCTCCATGGAGAAGGTCCCCTTCGCGAGTGGATTCTCGCGGGTATCGTCGCGCTTGCCGTGCTTTCGCTTACGGAACACTACGCCGGAGGCAGCATCTTCCTGACGCATCTCGCGTTCCTGATCGGAATCCATCGGGCGACGCCGGAAGAAGGTGCGGGATCATGAAATACCTCGTGATCGGCGCCAGCGGCCAGGTGGGGAAGGCGCTCCGCAATCATCTGGGCGCTGAAGCGGTCGGAACGGGCCACAGGCGCGTCACCGGCGATCTCCTCCGGCTCGATCTCGCCGACACCAAAGCCGTCGGCAGGTTAATCCGGGAGATCCGACCCGAGGGGATTTTCGTCCCCGGAGGAGTCACCGCCGTCGATTGGTGCGAGACGCACGAGGCGGAGGCGCGTCGAATCTGTGTGGACGGAACCGTGGCCGTGCGCGAAGCCGCGGAGGCGATCGGAGCGCACGTCGTGTTCTTTTCGACGGATTACGTCTTCTCTGGAATATCGGGGCCGTACGGGGAAGACGATCCTCCCGATCCAATCAGCGTTTACGGCAGGATCAAGGTCGAGGCGGAGCGGGCCGCCGGGGACCGGTTCGCGATCCTCCGCACCTCGATGGTGTACAGCGACGATCCCGATTCGAGAAACTTCCACAACTTCGTCCGCGATACGCTGCGCGCCGGCGGTGAGGTGAAAGCGTTCTCCGACCAGTCCGGAAGCCCGACATACGCGCAGAGCCTGGTCGTCTCGGCGGTCGCGATGCGCGGGAAGTGGAAGGGGATTCACCACGTGGCGGGACCCGAGGTCCTGACCCGCCTCGAATTCGCCCATCGTGTGGCTCGAGCGTACAAGCTGGACGAGTCGCGGATTCGGCCGGTAACGAGCGAGGAGATGCGGCTTCCCGCGCCGCGGCCCAAGCAGGGCGGGCTTCGGTCCACCCGGAGCGACGTCCTCCCCACGGCCTCCCTCGCGGAAGCTCTGGCCGAAATGATGAAAGCAGGGCCCCGCTGACCGGTTTTATGAAATAAGTCCGGGCGGGGGACTATAATAATCATACGGGGCGCGCGCACGGCGCCCCCCGGGGCCTCGCGAGGAGTTGGCGCGCGGCGGTCCCGGAACCGCGGAAAGGGGGGGGTGGACCGCCACGCCGTTCTTTTCTTCTCCACGAAATCCAAAGGCCCTGTTGTTGCAGGACCGGACGTCAGGAGGGCATTCCGCATGGGACAGGAACTCATTTCGAAGCTGCTGGGGACGATCGACAAGGGTCTCGACCGCCGGAGCTACCAGGAGCTGCACTGGGAGGGGTCCTTCGACGACTACCTCAAGATCGTCGCCGAGAACCCCCGCGTCGCCCGCAACTCCTTCCAGCGCGTCTTCGACATGATCCTCTCCTACGGCTGCGAGGAGTACGTCGAGAACCGCGAGACCTTCCTGCGGTACCACTTCTTCCGCGATCCCATGGGCGGCGGCCGCGACTCCATCTTCGGTCTCGAGGAATCGCTGATGCACCTCGTGAACGCGCTGAAATCGGCGGCCCACGGCTACGGGACCGAGCG
>DATHFI010000305.1:0-3677 GCA_035490275.1 Planctomycetota bacterium | reverse complement strand
CGGCGAGAGCCTTCGGGTCCTTTTCAGCGATCTCGAACGAGTACTCGCCCGGGGCGAGGTCCTTGAGCTGGACGCGACACCCGACGTACTTCCAGCTATCCCGCGCGTCCCTTTCAAACGCCCAATCCATGCCGATGCCGTACCCGGGCCGGGCGGTCCAATCGGGAAGGACGATCCGGACGGTGCCCATTTTCGGATCGAAGCGCGCCTGGATTTCGCCGACCATGAAGGTGGGATTGGGATAGTAGCCCCAGATCAGGTTGAGACAGACCGATTGGCCCGCCTTGGGCGCCTGAAGCTCCGCGATCTCCTTTCCGTTGCGGTCCCGATACGCTCCCGCCGCGCGCGACGCAACTTCGGACTCGGCCGCGAAGACGATGAGCCGATGCGATCGGAACGCTGCATCCGGGAATTCGACCCCCTCGACGCGAAGTCCAAGAGGCTTCTCAGCCGCAGGCTTGGGCTCGCCCGCAGGCTGGGGCGCGGGTGCCGGGGTGGGCCGAGGCTCGAACTTCCGCCCTGATGGCCGTGGCGGCATCGTGTCGGGATTTGGAGTGACGGCGGGTACGTCAGGCGCCGGGAGCGGATCGGGCGTGGGATCGCGTCGGGCAATTTTCTCGGAAGGGACTCGTTCGACGACGTGTGGGGGTTCCTGCGGCACGCGCCCGCATCCGGTCGCGACCAGCGCGATCAGCGTCCATCTCCACATCTGTGAAGTTAGACGCTGCCGGACCTCGCCGGGTTGTGGATTCCCGCGACGTCAATTCGGCTTCAGCGCCGAATGGCCGCCGAGGTAGGGCTGGAGAACCTCCGGAATCTCCACGCTCCCGTCCTCGCGCTGGTAGTTTTCGAGGATCGCGATCACCGTCCGCGGCAGCGCCAGGCCCGAGCCGTTCAGCGTGTGGACGAACTTCACCTTGCCGTCCGCGTCGCGGAACCGGCAGTTCATCCGCCGGGCCTGGAAGTCGGTGAAGTTCGAACAGCTGGAGACTTCGAGCCACCGGTCGACGCCGGGCGCCCACACCTCGAGGTCGAAGGTCTTCGCGCTCGCGAAGGACATGTCGCCGGTCGACAGGAGGACGCGGCGGTACTCGAGCCCGAGCCGCTCGAGGAGCGTCTCGGCGTTGCGGGTCAGCTCCTCGTGCTCCGCCCAGCTCTTGTCGGGATGGGCGAAACGCACCATCTCGACTTTGTCGAACTGGTGGATGCGCACCATGCCTCGCGTGTCGCGCCCGTACGCGCCCGCCTCGCGGCGGAAGCACGCCGTGTAGGCCGCGTACCGGATCGGCAAGTCGGCCGCTTTCAAAGTCTCGTCGCGGTGGAGGTTGGTGACCGGCACTTCGGCCGTCGGGATCAGGAAGAGCTTGTCGCGCTCGAGTTGGTACGTGTCGTCCTCGAGCTTCGGCAGTTGCGCCGTTCCGAGCATGCTCGCGGCGTTGACGAGGTAGGGCGGCCAGATCTCCGTGTACCCGTGTTCCTTGGTGTGGACTTCGAGGAAGTAGGTGATGAGCGCCCGCTCGAGGCGCGCGCCCGCCCCCTTGAGGAGGAGGAAGTTCGACCCCGAGATCTTCGCCGCGCGCTCCTCGTCGAGGATGCCGAGCTTCGTCCCGATCTCCCAGTGGGGCTTCGGCTTGAAGGCGAACTTCTTCCGCTCGCCCCAGGTCTTCTCGACCTTGTTGGCGGCCGCGTCGTCGCCCACCGGCACGCTCTCGTGCGGGATGTTGGGCACCCAGAGGAGCGCTTCCCGCAGCTTGACCTCGACGCTTCGCATCTCCGCCTCGAGGGCCTTGATGCGTTCCTTGATCTCGCCGCCGCGCTTGCCGAGGGCCGCCTTGTCGGACGACGTGCGATACTCCTCGCTGATCTTCTTGCTTTCGTGATTGGCGTTGTCGAGCTCCGTCTGGGTCTTCCGCCGGAGGTCGTTCAGCTGGACGATGGCTTCGACGTCCGCGCGCTTCTCGTGCTTGGCGGCGATCGCGCGCTTTACCAGATCTCGATTCTCAGCGATGAACTTCGGGTCGAGCATGTGGAAGAAGGTACCGGCATCAGGCATCAGGCATCAAGCATCAGTGGGCTCAGGGCCGAGTTTGAGGAACCCTGATGCGTGATGCCTGATGCCTGATGCTGGATGCGCTTCGCGGCAGGTTTCTCCTTGACTCCCTGTATCCAGATGCTAATCATATCTGCTCTTCCCGGCCCCCTCGGAGGGTGGCCGGGCTCGTTTTTTTCCCTGCGGAGCGGCGGATGACCCCGAAATCCACGGCGGCGCCCCCGGCGCGTCCCACGCGCAAGAAGGTGGTGGGCCGCGTCGTCAGCGACAAGATGAACAAGACCATCGTGGTCCAGGTCGAGCGGATCGTCCAGGACCCGCGATTCGGGAAATACCTCAAGAAGTACTCGAAATGCTACGCCCACGACGAAAAGCGCGAGGCGAAGCGGGGCGACCGCGTCGAGATCTCCGAGACGCGACCCCTCTCCAAGTTGAAGCGCTGGCGCCTCGTGAAAATCCTGGAGAAGGGCGCCGTGGAGACCGTTGCCGCCGTCCCGGCCCCCGCGGAACCCAAGGCGTAGGGCCATGATCCAGATCAAGTCCATCCTCGACGTCGCCGACAACACCGGGGCGAAGATGGTGGGCGCGATCCAGGTCCTGGGCCAGTCGCACCAGCGGTACGGCCGCGTGGGCGACGTCATCGTCGCCACGGTGAAGCGGGCGCTGCCCGGGTCCGCGATCAAGCAGGGGGACGTGGTGCGCGGCGTCATCGTCCGGACGAGGTCGGTGATCCGCCGCGAGGACGGAAGCTACGTGCGGTTCGACCGGAACGCGATGGTCCTCCTCGACACGGACGGGAATCCCCGGGGCACACGCATCTTCGGCGCCGTGCCCCGCGAGCTGCGGAACAAGTTCATGAAGATCATCTCGCTCGCGGCGGAGGTGGTGTAACGTGCACATCCGCCGCAACGACATCGTCAAGGTCATCTCCGGCGACGAGGCCGCCCAGGGCAAGACGGGCAAGGTCCTGCGGGTCCTCGACGGGGGGCGCATCCTCGTCGAGGGGCTCAACATGGTCTGGAAGCACATGCGCCGGAGCCAGCAGCATCCCCACGGGGCGCGCATCCAGAAGGAGGCCTCGCTCCACGTGTCGAACGTGATGCTCGTCTGCCCCGCCTGCAGCAAGGCGACCAAGGTGGCGATGGGGCCGAGCGAGGGCGGCGACAAGCCCCGGCTCTGCAAGAAGTGCAAGTCCGTCATTCCCTCGGGGACGGCGTAACCATGGCGCGGCTCCTGGAAAAGTACCGGAACGAGATCGTCCCCGAGCTCCGCAAGGAGCTCGGCCGGGAGAATCCGCTCGCCCTGCCGCGCCTCGACAAGGTCGTCATCTCCATGGGCGTGGGCAAGGCCATCGAGAACAAGAACCGGCTCGACGCCGCGGCGCGGGACCTGGGCCAGATC
Source organism: Planctomycetota bacterium (assembly GCA_035490275.1). Classification (GTDB taxonomy): domain Bacteria; phylum Planctomycetota; class MHYJ01; order MHYJ01; family JACPRB01; genus DASRJF01. The sequence continues at coordinate 226 of DATHFI010000305.1, read as the reverse complement.
GCGGGCCAGAAGGCCATGCTCACCCGGGCGCGCAAGTCGGTCGCGAACTTCAAGCTCCGCAAGGGCCAGAATATCGGCGTGAAGGTCACGCTCCGGGGCGCGCGGGCCTACGAGTTCCTCGACCGCCTGATCTCGATCGTCATCCCCCGCATCCGCGACTTCCGGGGACTCTCCCCGAAAGCTTTCGACGAGGCGGGGAACTACAATCTCGGGATCTCCGAGCAGG
>DATHFI010000304.1:0-3231 GCA_035490275.1 Planctomycetota bacterium | reverse complement strand
TGTTTTTCTCGGCTTGGGTGCGGGCCGGAAGGGTGCTTGACGTCCAACGCAAGGCCGTGCCGGAGCGGGTCGCCGCCTTGAGGTCGCAGCGGGTCCTCCGGCCGAACCTGTTCGACCCGGCGGAGGAGGGGAACGCGTGGGAATTGGAGACCCGCGCGTTGGAAGCGCTCGCGGCCTTGCCCGCCGAGGACCTTGAGGGGTTCCCGAGCTTCAGTGGGGACGAGCATCCCAATCCGGATCCCGCGAAAATCGAATCGACCCTGAAAAAGATCCGGCCGCAGATCGAGGACTTGAAGCACGCCCTGCGACGCCGGTGGGTCGAGCCGAACTACCGCTACGAGGAACACGTCGGCCTCAAGATGCCCCACCTGTCTCAGGCCATCCGGATGGGGAAGCTCCTCAGGGACGGAGCCGTCTACCTGCATGGGGAGGGCAAGTTAAACGAAGCGGTGGATTTCATCGTTCTCGGCCTGGGACTGGCGGATCACATCGTGGTGAAGGGATCCCTGGTCCCGGGAATGGTGGGGATCGTCGTCCGCAGCTGCATCCATGAGGCTTTGCGGAAGATACTCGCGGCGCACCACCTGGATACCGCCTCGTTGCAGCGGCTGGCCCGGACCCTCGACCTCCTCGAGTCGGCGGAACCCAATTTGAATGAATGCTTGAGAGTCGACGACCTCTTCACGCGCCTCGTCATTCTCGACCTGGTGGATCATCAGCTGAAAGGAGTCGGGGACTTCACCGCGGGAGCTTCATTTCGTCACTGGTTTTCGCTCCGGATCATGATGGCCGAGTCCGTCGAGGCGCAGGACCGGTTTATGGAGGGAGTAGAGCGGGTGTCGGTGCTTCCTCTTTGGGAGCGACCCGCGGCCGGCAGGGATGTCTTGGCCCCGTTCGAGCATCACCCGACGGCGATCCATGCCCTGATGCTTCCCCAATTGGGCCGGGCGTGGCGTAACGCGGCGGAATGCTCCATGGAGCACAAGCTGGCGCGCCTGGCCGTGGCGCTGGCCATGCATCAGGCGGAGCATGGAACCTATCCCGCGAAATTGGCGGACCTGGTGCCGAGATACCTCTCGACTCTGACGATCGATCCCTATGCGGGTCAACCCTTCGGATATTCGGTCACGGCCGGCGCGGCGGTCGTCTACTCCTTCGGAGAAGATCGGGATGACGATGGCGGTCGCCCGGTACCGGATGACGACATTGACGGCGACGTCGTCTGGACCGTGAAGCGGCTGAAATAATCGCGGGTTGGAATGCGGGGCCAGTGCCCAGATTCCAGATCCCAGATCCCAGTCCGAAGTTGTGGGCACCGTGTCCGAAGCCTTGAAGACCTCCGGGTGGCAGCGGGCTGTGATCCTCGAAGCTGGAACCTTCAGGAAGCTGGAGTCTGGGGTCTGGGATCTCGAAACGGACCCACTATCCGGAATGGAGCGTGCTTGCATGCCGCGCCGCGCTCCCTATAATGTCCGCTCCTGCGTCGCCCGGGGGCGATCAACGTGGGCGCGTGGCGGAACTGGCAGACGCGCCAGGTTCAGGACCTGGTGGGTTCACCCCCGTGGAGGTTCGATTCCTCTCGCGCCCATTTCGACTCGCCGCGTTTGAATCGCAACGGCTCGCTCAATGCAAGCATCCCTCTCGACCAGCCAATTCGCGATTCCATCAGAAATGAGCGCGAGGCGAATGGTGAGCGAGGCGCGTAGCGCCGAGTCGAACCATATCACCGATCCGGGCATTCTGGATCCGATGCGGCCATCCAACCCCGGGGAGCACACCGATTACAAGTGTGGTTCGTGTACATCGGATTGCTGTGGGATGGTCGATTCTACGTTGGCATGAGCCGGACGACGCCGCGCATCCGTGAAAGACGGCATCAAACCGGTCAGGGTGGCAGGTACACGTGCGCCCGCAGATTGCTTCGGGTCTTATGGTCGGAGGTGCACCCGACCGCTTCCCTTGCTCGAAGACGTGAGATCCAGATCAAGCGCTGGACTCATGCGAAAAAGCAAGCCTTGATCGAGGGAAACGCGAAACGACTCAAGGAACTGGCTCGCTGTCGCAACAAATCGTAAGGTCACTTGATTCGTCTCCTCGCGATCATTTCGTGGAAGTCATCGCCAGCGCCACGATGACCGACAGCGCGATCGTGGCGACGACGAACGCCGCCCGCGTGATCCATCCACCCCCGGCCCGGCCGAGAATCTCCGCGACGAATACGGTCGTCAACCCCCTCAGCGGACTCGAGGCGCCCAGCACCAGGATGTAGGCCGGAGCGAGGGCCGGCCAGCCGTCGATAAGGCGCGCGCCGGGACGGTGGCCTTGAGCGAGCGCGAGCACGGCCGCGATCTGCAGCATCGCCAGCGTCGACGCCTCGGCCAGCTTCCCGCGCGTGGCGAAGAGCTGCTGCAGCGGAAACCAGGCCTCGGGAAACATCGGCGCCCCCGTGCGCACGCTCAAGGCCGTGTCGAGCGGACCCGCCAGGAGGACCAGCACCACGCCGACCGCCCCTCCGATGATCAACCGCGCGGGTGACGCGGGCTCGGGCGCCTCGGGATCGGCGCCGGTCCGGATCCGCGCCAGGGGGATGAGCATCAGCGCCATGACGCCGGCCGCGCCGAGATAGAACGAAGTCTCGGTTCCGCCGCTCAGCACCGCGAGCGTCCCCGCCGTCTGCGCCGCGAGCGCCCCGGCGAGGATCGTGATCGAACGCGCGGCGACGGACGGCTGTTCCGGCTTCGAGACGGGGAGAGGGCCGGGCCGGGCGATGCGGTAGAGCACCCAGATCCCGATGTAGATCAGCGAAAGAAGAAGCGCGAGCGCCACCCAGGGGAAGGTCGGATCATAGAATCCGATCGCGTTCATGACCGACGACCCGCGCGCCGTATCCTCCGCAAGCTGGCGCCCGAGAATCGCGACCGGACCCTTGACGCGCAAGGCGGGGTGGAAGCCCAGGATCGTCGACAGGACGCCGGCCCAGGCGAGGAAGGAAACCGCCCGGGCGATCCAGGGCAGGCTCCGCACTTACTTCCGCTCCGCCACCCGCCGCTGCACGGTCCGAAGCTGGTTGCCCGTCCGGGTGGTGTGACTGACGTTCCAATTTCCCGAGCGGAAGAGGTCGAGGACCAGGTCCACGCCCCGATTCCAGCCCTCCATATGGGCTTGGACGCGGTCCTGGGGAGGCCGGCCCTCATATCCTTGAAGTGTGAGACCGACCATGCCCGGCACGAC
>DATHFI010000303.1:0-5996 GCA_035490275.1 Planctomycetota bacterium | reverse complement strand
CCAGGAATTGCGGAAGGATCTTGGCCCGCTGGTCCGGGCCGAGCAGGCGCGCGGCCTGCGTCGCCGGATGGAACGAATAGAAGAAAAAGAACCCGCCGAGCTGGCCGTCCGCGTGATATCCCGTCTTGCGGACCCGTTCCCACTTCGGCAACACCTCCAGGAACGTATCGACCGCCCGCGCCAGCGCCTCGGTGGAGCCCTTCTCGGCCAGGTGGATGGCGAGCTCGCAATTCACCGTCCGGCCCGCGGCATCCTTCTTTTCCGACGCTCCTTCCGTGGAGTAGGGGTACCAGCCGTTGGGCCCGACGCTTCCCTTGATCGCGTCAATGCCGCGCTTCACTGACTCGTCTGAAACCGTCGCGCCCGCCCCCTTGGCGAGGACCAGGCCCTGGATCGCGGTGGCCGTCGCGAAGGGATTCGGGTATTCGTGCCCCCAGAACCCGTTCTGTTCCTGCAGCGCGGCGAGCTTCCCCACGATTTCGTTCATCTCTCCCGCCAGCTTCTCTTTCTCGTTCGGAAAGACCGCGGCGCGCCTGGAGAGGTAGAGCAGGCGATAGGAGTCCGCGTAACAGGTCTCGAACTTGCCGCGCGCCTTGTCGCCCGCCGCTTTCAGGTACTCCGCCCCCTTTTCCAGCGCCTTGTCGACGCGCGCCGGATCGATGGAGCGCCACTCCAGGAGGGCGGAACAGCAGAGCGATGTGATCGCGACCCACACGTTGGAGAGGATGATCGGTCCCTGTCCGAACGTGTAGCGCGAATCGGACCACGAGCCGTCCGAACGCTGGCGTCGCAGGAGAAACTCCGCCGCTCTGCGGCCCGCATCCGGCGCCTCAGCGCGCGACCGGGGCCATTCCGAGCCCGAGCGCAACTCCGCGAGCGCCGCCGCGGGAGGGCATACAGGATCCTCGAACCCTCGCGCCAGGGCGCCGTCGCCCAGGTAGCAATCGCTCACCTTCCGGGCGGAGGAGGCTCCCTTCCAAGCCCACGGCGATTCGGGATGCGACTCCGCAAGCCTCTTCCAGACCTCGACCGCTTTCGTGTCGTTCGCGGTGAGATAGTCGCAGGCCCCCAGGAAGTACGCGGCTTCCGCCGCCCGAGGCGCCTTGGGGTGAATCTCGAGGACGGACTCATACGCCTTCGCCGCCTCGGCCAGTTTGCCGGTCTTGACCAAGACGAGTCCGCGCTCCGCCAGCGCATCTCCTTTCGAATCGGCCTGCGTCAGGAGTTTGGAGGCCTGATCCAACGCGCGGAGCGCGTCGTCGAACTCGAACTGCCGCCGATGGAGGACGGCCATGACGTAATGCACCCGTCCCAGCACTTCGCCTTGGGCGGCGCCGAGAGCCTTTCCCAGCGTCTCCTTCGCCTTGGCGTAGTCCGCGTCCTTGATCTGCTCCAAAGCGAGGGCGATCCGCGCCTCGACGTTCGACGGCTCCTTGGCGAGCCTCTCCTCCGCTTTTCGGGCCGGCTCGGAAGGACCGTTCAGCGCGGGATTCTTCTCAAGCACGAGGCGGAGCGTGTTGAGCAGGAAATCGGGAGAGAGGGATCGCAGGCGGTCCATCTTGTGGAGCAGGTCGCCGTTCCCATTGAAGAAGGCGAGGCCCGGCTCCAGGAAGGCGAACTTGCCGGCCACGATCTCGTACGGTTTTCCGACCTCGGGCACCGCCATGATTCTCAACGGCACGAACTTCCGGCGCACGAGCTCGGCGATCTCCTCGTCCGCGAAGGGGCCGGTCATCATGTACCGGTCGAGGTGTTCGGGCTTCCAGAACGGCGTCCGCTGGACTCGGTAGACGTACCAGAGGACCGGCCGGTTCCCCTCCTTCGCCTTCGCGAGCGCTTCCTGGAAGAGGCCGGCCCTGTCTTCATCGCCACGAGGACCCGAGTCCTTGATCCACGGGATGTCGCTCCCGCATTTCCTGGAGAGATCCTTCAGGTCGACTTCCTCCTGGGGGGAGGCGCCGAGAAACAGGGTCGCGCCGAGCCAGGCCAATCCGAGGAGCGCCCGTCGAGATTTCATGTGTTCACTCCGGGAATAATCGCGGCGGCATTCTACCTTGCCCGAAATGAAAACGGAGCGCCCCGTGCGGGAGCGCTCCGATTTTCGTTCGTCTTGTGGAAGGCTACTTCTTCTTCTCGGCGGCTTCCTTGCACGCCTTGACGACGGCGTCCGACATCTCCTCGACGCAGCCCTTGCAGACGGGGCCGGCCGTGAGGGTGCACTTGAGGGTCTCTTTCTTGCCGTCGGCTCCGGTCAGCGTGTGCGACGCGTCCTTGGCCGACGCCTGGGTCTGGATATAGGGGCTGACGGTGCTGACCGTCAGGTCCGAGCACTTCTGGCAGGGGCCGCCGTCCTTGACCTTGGCGCAGTCCGGGCACTTCAGGCCTTCCTTCTTGCACTTCGCCATGAAGCGGGCGACGCCGGCCTTGACCGTGGCGCCGACATGGTCGCACGTCTTCTTCTGGTCGCCCTCGCACTTGCCGGCCTTCGGACAGCACTTCTCGTGGATGGCGTCCCAGACCTTGTCGGTGCTGGACTCCTTCTTGCCCTTGTCCTGGGCGAAGAGGGCCGCCGCGCCGAAAGCCAGCACGAGCACGGCGGAAACGTGGAAAGAGTTCTTCATGCGCATCTCCTCATGTGTAATTCAGGTAGTACGACGGGCAAGCCCCCCTGGATCGGGAATTCGTTCTTCGCATCCGGTAGAGAACCTATGCCTCCGGCGGCGGCCATGATATCCTGCCCGCGCGTCGGATGCACCGGAACCTTCCCGAGGGGACCGGCCGCCGGTCGATCCAGGCGCGAATGAGGATTCTGAGCCATGCATGTTCCGTGCATCAAGTGCGGCAAGCCCGCGGATCTGACGGAGACGAAGGCCAACCAGACCCGGGTCTTCAAGTGCCGCAATAAGCAGTGCGGCGAGGTCTTCATCCTGCCCCCGCGGCCGCCGCCCCCTTCGCCGATGGGGCGATAGCGGAGCGTTGATCGCGAGGGAGGCGGACTTGGGCCGGGGGCGGATCTCAGCCGGTCCGCCGGAAGCGGGCCTTCATTCCTTCTGCTTCGGCAGCATGGACTTCTCGACATCGCGTTCCCCTCGGGGATTCGCGACTTTTCGTTTGGGCGAGTTGATGAACGTCACCTCGTTCGTCTCGGCGAACTCCTGGGCTCCCGCGGCCAGGATCGTGCATTTCCTGGACTTTCGGGCGCAGATCAGCGCCGACCCGCAGTAGACGACGCAATCCTCGATCTCCTCCGCTTCGATCTTTCCCGTCGCGAAAACGAAACACTTCCTGAGTTTCGTCGCCTTCACGTTTCCGGCGCAGGCGATGACGGACCGTTCTATCTCCGTCGCCTCTACGGATTCGCAGACGAGAAGCGCTTCCTTGATTTTCGATCCCTTCGCCGCGGCGACGAGGAAGGTTCCCTCCTCGGGTTTCGCGCCAAGTTGGCGGGAAACGGGACGCCTCTCCGCGAAGGCCTCCTCGAAGTACTTGCCGACGAACTTCAGGCTGTCGGCGGAGCCGTCCGTGCCGATCTCGTCCAGGACGCGCTGGAACTGTTTCCTCAGCTCCGTTCGCCAGGCGTCCGGTTTCGAATCTTCCTTGAGCGCGGCCTTCGCCGCCTGGAGCGCCTCGTCCGCCTTCCACGGTTTCAGCGTCAGCCGCTTGATGATGTAGGCGACCCGGGATCGAAAGTCCCCGTCCTCCGACTTGGCGTGTTTTTCCAGGGGCGGGAGGACTTTTTCGCCGCACTCGACCAGTTTCTTCGTGGCGGCCTCGCGGACGGCGATGTCGTCGCTCTTGAGCTGGTTGACCCATTCCTCGACCTTCTTGGGATCGAAGTCCTGCGAGAGGAAGGCGATCAGGAGGAGGCTCCGCGCCAGGATCGGGATCATAGTTTTCGAAAGCATGCCATGGCGCTGGACCCCGTCATCCGGGAGCTGCTTCGAAGGGCGGGGGGAGTCACCATCCACAAAGCCCGAAGCGAGCTCCCCTAAACCGGCGCTTCGCAGTTCGGACACTGGTTCTTGGAATAGGAGACGGAACTGCGACAGCGAGAGCAGATCTTGGGAACGAAGTAGAGGACCAGGAGGCCGATGCAGCTCAACAGTCCCAGCAAACCCCACCAGCCGCTCCGGCCCTTGACGCGGGCGCTGAAGGCGAGGCCCGCAATCAGCAGGCCCGTGCCGATCAGCGCGATCCCCAATCCCCCCAGCGCCGCGGCCGCCTCGGCGGCATTCAAGTCACGATGCTGAGGATGAACTCGCGCCATGACATTCCCCGCCACCTGCAAGGCTATTCCGGGAATGCCCAGGAGGAAACTGATGACGTTGAGCTTCCGGAGTCGGCGCTTGATCTCCGCCTTTTCCTCCTCCGTGGCGGGTTGCACCCTTCCCGGTGTGGCGTAGTCCGGCATGCCGCTTCCTCCTCCGCAGATGACTGTCGCGATGATAGTAATTCATGCGGAATTTTCAAGTCGCGGAACAAGCGATTTCCAAGCGGCCGGTCGTAAGCCTACTTCGGCGCGAACACCAGGACCTTCACGACGCCCTTTTCGCCGCGGCGGGGACCGCTCGTGACATAGAGCTTGTGGGTCTTCGCATCCAGGGCGCAGGTTTTGCCGCCGCTGCCGGGTGGAGAGGCGAGCGCCTCGAGCGTCTTGGAATCCTTCACGTGAAGGACGCTCGTCGCGTCGGCGCACGAGGCGTAGATGATCCCGGCCCCGGGGTCGAACGCCACGCCGTCGCAGCGCTCGCCGATGGTCGCCGTCGTCACGACTTTGCCGGTGGCCGCATCGATCGCGATCAGCTTCTTGTTCCCGCAGCCCGCGAACAGGAGGCCGTCCCCGGCATCGAACGCCAGTCCGGTCGGCTCCTCGCCGGGCGCCAGGGGATGCGTGGCCGTGACTTCGTGCTTCTTTGCGTCGAGGACGCAGATCGTGCTCTTGTCCTCCAGGTTCGCGTACACGATTCCCTTGGCCGCATCCTCCACCGCGGCCTCGGGCTTGCCGTCCAACTTGATGGTCGCCTTCACCTCCAGCGAAGAGGCATCCACGCACGTGACGCTCTTGCCCCGGCCGTTGAACGTCCAGACTTCCTTCGTCGTGGCGACGTAGAGGAGCGCATCGGGGTTTTCCCCGGTCTCGATCTCCTTCGAGACTTTGAAAGTGTTGAGGTCGAAGACGACGAGCCTGTTCTTGCGTCCGGCGGTCGCGAAACCCCGATTGAATTCGGCAACAGATATCGCCCCGTGCGCCCCTTCGACCCCGTCGACCTCCCCGATCTTTGCGCCCTTCTTGAGATCGATCACGTCGATCTTGGGCGCGTGGCCGACGTAGAGGCGCCCGGCGTCGCTGTCGACGGTGACGTAATCGAAGGAGGTCGTGCCCTCCAGGACGATCTCCTTCTCTTTCGTGAGCGAGGACGGCTTGTCCTGCGCGAACAGGATGAGCGCGAACAAGCATGCCGCGAGTTTTTCACTCATGGTGGATCTCCTGGGTCAGAAAAGTGGCAACGGATATCCCCGAAAGGAGCTATCAATCTAACGCCCCGGAAGGAGGGGTTCCCTAGTGATTCCCGCGACCGAAATGTCCGAGCCGGCCGATTCTCCCCGCGGATTTGCCCGCTGGTTGCCGGCGGCGATCATCGCCTGCAGCTGCGCCTGGGGCCTCTCCTCGTTCGGCTTCCATGACAATCTCGAGGGGCTGAATGCCGACGTGGCCCTCGAGATGCTCCATCGCGGCGATCCGATACTTCCGCGCCTCAATGGCGTTCCCTATCTCGAGAAGCCTCCGCTGCTCTACTGGCTGATTGCCGCATCGTTCCGGCTCTTCGGCCCGTCGGAAGCGTCCGCCCGCCTCATTCCCTTGATTGCCGCGATGGCCACGCTCGGCCTGCTGGGGTACTGGATCACCCGCCGCGGCGGGCCGTGGCTGGGCTGGCTCACGTGCCTCGCTTTCGCCACGAGCGCCGGGGTCCTCGTCATGACGCGGATGGCCACCT
>DATHFI010000302.1:0-4671 GCA_035490275.1 Planctomycetota bacterium | reverse complement strand
GGAAACGTCCCGCGCGTCGGTGGTGCCGAATTTCAGGGCCCCGGCGAGGTCCGCGTGGCCCGGCCGCGGCCGCGTGATCGGGGGAAGATCCTCGCTGTTGGCCACTCGGTTCGCGATCCGGAGCGTCACGGGACTGCCGAGGGTCTTCCCATGGCGGACGCCGGAGAGGATCTCGGCCCGATCTTCTTCCATCCGCATGCGCGGCCCGCGCCCATATCCCCCCTGGCGCCGACGGAGTTCGGCGTTGACGAAGTCGAGATCCACCGGCGAGCCGTAGGGGAGGCCCGTCACCAGCGCGAACAGGCCGGGGCCGTGGGACTCCCCGGCCGTGGCGTAGCTGATCACGCGGCCATTATCGCGGCCCGGATCGGCGGGCGCAACGGAGAGGCGACCCTGTCCGGGAGCCTCCCGGAGCCGGAAAACGGGCCTTTCATAAGTGTTGACCGTTCGGGACGCCCCGCTATCATGGCGGCTCCATGACCGAAGCCCTCGTTCGTTACGTCAAGATCGGCATCGGCTTCGCGGTCGCGTGGGTCCTCCTGTACGTCTGGACCTCCTGCGGTTACCAGCGAATCCAGGGAGCCGAAATGGCTCCCGCCGTGCCTCCCAACGAAACCCACTTCATCATGATCAAGGAGCGCACACCCGACGTCCTGGCGCCGGGGGACATCGTCGCCTTCGAATACCAGCTGCCGCAGCTCAAGCCTCCCTTCGCGGGCCGCGTGATGGCCTTCCCCGGCCAGCGGGTCAAGATGTCGAAGGGCGAGCTGTACGTCAACGAGCGGAAGGCCGACACCGGCGGAACGCCTCTCGGCAAGCCCGAGGACGACTTCGAGGAGATCATCGTCCCGCGCGACTGTTATTTCATCGTGATGGACAACCGGAACATCGGTCCCAAGCTGGACAGCCGGGCCATCGGACCCATCGGCATCGGGGCCGTCCTCGGAAAGGTGAAGAAGTAATGGCGATCGCCAAGATCGCGAAGACCTCGAGTACGGTCTGGACCCGCCCCGCGGTCATCAACGCCGCGGTGGGGGCGGGGCTCGCGTTCCTGGCCCTCATCTTCCTCTGGCTCGCCTTCCAGCGCTACATGGTCCGGTCGAATTACCTCGACGCCGTGCTGAAGCAGGACGCGAATCGCACCCAGGAGGTCCGGCCGAGCGCCGAGCAAGCGGTCTCCTGGGGGAATCACCCCGAGGCGCGCGAGCTGTCGGCCAAGGCCGCGGTCGACGGGAACCAGCTCGAAGCGGCGGAAAAAATCTACACGGAGATCGCGGCCGGAAATCGGCGGGCGATCGGGGCCTGCGGCCTTGGAGTGGTCCTGCTCCGGCGGGCCGATGCCGAGAAGGACTCCAAGAAGGCCCAAGATCTCATCAAGAGGGCGAAGGACCGGTTCGGCGAGGCGAAGGGGGCGGAGGCCGGCCTCGTCGAGGCGCAGATCGGATCGGCCACCGCCGATCTCATCCTCGGTGTGCGCACGGCGGAACCCAAGAAAATCGCAGCCGCCCGAGTGGAATTCCAGCGGATTTATCGGGCCTTGCGCGCCTCCGAGGAGGCCGCCCGCCTGGTGACCCGCGAGGGATACATGGATCTCTTCTGCGGGTTGGCCCGCTCCAACGCTTCGCCGGAAAAGTTCTCACCCGAGGCGCTGGCCTTCGCGGGCTCGGCGCGCCGGTACCTGCCCGGATCGGTCGGACTGCAGGCCAACGAACTCTCCCTCCAGGCCCAGCAGATGGCGGAGAAGCCTCCGACTCCCGCGGAAATGAAGCAAGCCAAGCTCTACGAGAAACTGGCCGACCTGAAGAACCGGATCTCCGCGATGCAGAAGCAGATGGAGCCCCTGATCGATCCCTGGGTCTCCCTGACCCTGGCGGCGACCGAGGCCCTGCACCGTGCCGGCGATCAGGCCGGATCCCGGGAGATGCTGAACCTCGTCCTCGACAATCCGAGGGTCCGCGACCCCCTCCTTCCCGCCGTCCTCAAGGTGATCCTGGCGCTGCAAACGGCCCTCGCGCCCGTGGACAATTGGAGCAAACGGGCGGCGAATTACGGCGTGGCCTACGGCGAGATTACGAGGCTCACCCAGCGAACCGAGCTCCAGGATCCCTCCCGGGCGCTCCTGGCGGCGGCCCTGCTCAACAACCAGGCCTTCCTCGAGGAGGACATGGGAGCCACCGGCGGCGGAGAGGCCTATTACGATCGGGCCGTGAAAACGCTGCTCAGGGCGCTCGAAGCCGAGGAGAAGGCCGGCATCAAGGGCGGCAGCTACGAGGTGCGGCGGAATCTCGCCGTGATCCAGAAGCGGCGGGACAAGGCCGACGCCAAAGACCACTTTGATGCGGCCGAAAAGGCCGCCGAGACGAGGAGCGAGGACTCGGTGCGGCGCGACCTCGAGGAACTGAAACGCTACATAAATGCAGGGTCGCCTTGACCGGGCGCGTCTTATGAATTGTCTCCAGTGCAGCAACTCGAATCCTGCGACGGTGCAGTACTGCCAGCGGTGCGGGGCGAGGCTGAACCTGACCGCGGACGAGATCCGCGACACCCTCATCCAGAGGGTGGAGGTGGAGCGGGCGGAGAAGACGGCGCAGAACGCGCGCCAGGGACTCGTTTTCGGGGTGGTCCTCTTCCTCGTGGCGATGACGCTTTTCCTGGCCGTCGGGAAGGCCCCGTCGGGCGCCCTGCACCTCCCGTCGGCCTCGAAGGAAGCGGGTTACACGGAGATCCGGTTCCGGTACGAGCCGGAAATCCCGAAGGCGCTGGTGCCGTACAACACCCAGCGGAAGCCATGACGAAGCGTCGATTCGCGGCGGCGGCGCTGGCCGCGCTCCTCCTCGGTGCGTGCGGAAACGCCGACTGGCACGGCGAGGCGTTCCACATGTACTATCCCCGCCCGAGCCGGGAGACGGGCCAGACGCTCGAAGAGCGGCTCCAGCTCATGCGGTGGGGGAAAGACCCGCGGCAGAAGACCCGGATCGGCTACCTGGAAAAATACTCCATCCTGCTGGAAGGGTCCCGAACGCCCCACGACATCTACTACATCCGCGATGCGGCCGGGATCCAGACGCTCGGATACATCAACGAGAACGGCGAGTTTTTCAGGTACACCGGCGACGGCCGGGCCCAGCGCGTCGGAGAATTCCCCATCCGCGACACCGGGATCCGGATCTTCTTCGGGCTCACGAAGGAGGACAATCTCGGCTTCGATGAGATCAATCCCTACTCCGATTAGGTCCCGCCCTCACTCGTCCTTCTGCTGATCCATGTCCCAGTCGACCTTGTCCTTCGGCGTGAAGCTGAAGCGCGTTCCGGAATGCGTGTCGATCTGGAATTCCCAGCCGAGCCTGGACGCGCTGCTGAAGAAGCGGATCCAGTTCGCCCCGGGACGGAACTGGACCTCATGGCGGATCCGGGTTGAACCCGATCCGGTCGGATGGCGGCCGAGCGTGTTTCCGTTGAAGGCCACCTCGATCCAATCGATCGGCCCCCCGGCATGCAGGCCCGGGTCGATGTCGATCGTTCCGGGGAGCTTGCCTCCGCCGGAAAAGGTCTGGCCGAGGATGAAGTTGCGGTACTTCCAAGTACCGTAGCCCGGCGGATTGGCCGGGTCCGGCTCCGGGTCCGGATCCTTCCCGCAGGCGGCCGCCAGCAGGAGCAGGACCACGGCGGTGCGCTTCACTGGAGCCTCCCCAGGATGTCGCGCGAGATGACGATGCGCTGGATCTCGCTCGTGCCCTCGCCGATTTCGCAGAGCTTGGCGTCGCGGTAGGCGCGTTCCACCTGGTACTCGGTCATGTAGCCGTAGCCGCCGAGGACCTGGATGGCCTCGCGCAGGACTTTCATCGCCATCTCCGATGCATAGAGCTTGGCCATGGAGGCCTCGCGCCGGAAGGGGCGACCCGCATCCTTGAGCCTCGCGGCGTGGTAGATCAGGTGGCGCGCCGCCTGGATCTGGACGGCCATGTCGGCGATCTTGAACGCGACCGCCTGGTGCATGCCGATGGGCCGGTCGAACGCGCGCCGCTCCCGCGCGTACTTCACGGCCCGCTCGTATCCTCCCTCGGCCAGCCCGAGCGCGAGGGCGCCGATGCCGATCCGGCCCCCGTCGAGGATCTTCATGAAGTAGGTGAATCCCTGGCCCTTTTCGCCGATGAGGTTCTCGTCGGGAACGGTGACGTCGTCGAAGTTGACGATGCAGGTGTCCGACGCGCGGACCCCCAGCTTGTCCTCCTTCTTGGCGACGGAGATTCCCTTCCAGGAGCGCTCGAGGATGAAGGCGCTGATGCGCGCGTGTTTTTCCGCCTCGCGGTCCGTCACCGCCGTGATGACGTAGGTGCCCGCGACGCTCGCGTTCGTCATGAACATCTTGGTGCCCTGGATCCGCCAGCCGCCGGGGACCTTCGTCGCCTGGGTGGCGGTGGCGGCCGAATCGGAGCCGGCCTGGGGTTCGGTCAGGCCGTACGCCCCGATGACCTCCCCGCGGGCGTTCGGGGGCACGTACTTCCGCTTCTGCGCCTCGCTGCCGAATTCGACGATGGGCATGGTGCCCAGCGAGGTGTGGGCGGCCAGGGTGAGCGCCGTAGAGCCGCAGACCTTCGAGATCTCCTCGACGGCGAGGATTTGCGAGAGCGTGTCGGCCCCCGCGCCGCCGTACTCCTCGGGGACCGGGAT
>DATHFI010000301.1:0-3617 GCA_035490275.1 Planctomycetota bacterium | reverse complement strand
ATACCCGTACTTGGTCGGCCGGGGGCTTGAGGGCGAGAAACCGGCGCGCCGCTTCGGAGTACTCGGCGCAACGCTCCTGCCGCGCGAGCTCGTATAAACGCGTCAGGTGCAGGGCGACGCACGAGGAGTGAGCCTCGAGCGCCTCGCCGAGGCGGTGCAGGAGCTCCTGGGCGTCGATCTTCGAGGACGCGGGCGGCACCTGGGACCAGATCCACGTCCGGGGCTTCTCCTTCCGGAGGATCAGGGGGAGAATCTCGCCGACCATTTTCGCCGCGTCCCCCTTGAGCGCCCAGGCGTCGCTTCGCGCTTCGAGGACGCCCGCGGCGGCCTCCGGTCCATACCGCTTGAGGACCGCCAGGGCGCGGTCGGGCTCGCCGAGCCGGTTGAGCGCGCGTGCGGCCTCCATCACCGCGGCGTCGAGGGCCTTCGGATCCTCCTCGAGGCGGCGCGCGAGGGCGGCCAGCTTGTCGCCCGCGACTTCCTTCGCGTACCGGCTGATGAGATTGACGAGCGGCGTGAGGGCCGGGCGCTTCGCGACGACTTTCTCCCAGTCCTCCGCACGGCCGGACCGGAGGGCCACGCCGGCGAGGAGCCCGGGATCTTCGGGGGCGGCCTTGAGGCGGTCCTCCAAGTCCGGATGTCGGGCGTGGGTGGCGTAGAGATCGTCGGGCGCAGTGATCCTGGCCGGGCCGGGTTCGCGCGTCGCGGACTTGAGGTCCCACTCCGCCGTCCAGGTCCAGCCGAGGCCGCCGGTCAGGGAGACGCGGGAGGGAAGGCCCGCGCCGTCGTAGCGCGCCGTCCACTTCGTATTCTGGCCGACCGTGAAGCTGTATCCCGTGGCGGCCCGGAGGCGGTGATCGCGGACGCCGACCAGGAACTTTTTCACCTGGGGTCCGGAGGGAGGGCCGAGATCCTTTTCGCACCGGAGGACCCAGCACTCCTCCCCGTCAAAGAGGCGTTTGCCGAGCAGCCGGAGGTCGCGCTCGAAGGCCAGCATCCGGCGGGGGGAGAGGAGCAGGAGGAAGGGGGCGTAGGCGGACTCCGTGGCGAACGCGCCCTGGGGGCGCATCGAGCTGGGGATGAAGGCGGGGTCGAGCCGGTCGCAGGCGGCGGGGGTGAGTTTCTCGGCCCGCCGGCCGGGATCGGCCGCCGCGAAGTAAAACTGGGAGTCGATGAAATGCCAGGCGCCGTCGGCGAGGATGATTTCGCGGCCTGAGGGGACGGGAACGACCGAGGTGGACCAGGGGACGAGGCGGACGTTTCCTTCGCGGTCGGACTCGAGGAGGGCGGGCGGGACAAATCCGCCGGCGGGGTCGAGGCGGAGCCGGAGGCCGCGGAGTTCGGCGGCGGCGGCTTCCATCCGGTCCACGAGCTGTTGGAGGGTCATTTCCTGGGAGCGGGTCGCGGCGGCGGGAAGGATCGCGAGGGCGGAGAGGGCCAGGCAGGTAAGGGTGCGGCGTCCCATGAGGGGCCTCGCGGGTCGGATGGGATTCTATCCTGAAGGATTGACGGCGCGGGGTGCCGGTTCATTGTGCCGATTCGTCGGGGGCCCCTGAGATCGATGGATGGGGTTATAATTCAGGGTGCTGGTTTCTATCGAGGAGAGTGCCATGATGCGCGGCTGGGTCGCGGCGATCCTGGGGCTGCTCCTCGTCCAGGACGGGGGCGACGGGGCGGCCGAGAAGGCGAAGCTCGACGAGGAGCTCGCGAAGGCGGCGGAGCCGGTCGCGGAGCAGCTCCTCAAGTGGAAATCCTGGGACGAGGCGCGGGCGTTCCTGGAAGTGATCCGCGCGAAGTCCGACGCGCGGGCCGAGTCGCTCGACAAGCTCATCTCCAAGACCGACAAGCAGACCTCGGGCTGGGAATGGGACCGCCGGACCTGCGAGCTCATCAAGCAATTCGGCAAGGAGCGGGCGAAGAAGTTCTACGCGTTCGCCCGGGCCTGGAAGGAAAAGGACGCGAAGCTCTCCAAGTGGACGGATACGGAGGGGGAGATTGTTGATGACTTGGTCGATTACACGAGATCATACGGACGCCTTTCCCAAGTCCGAAGTCAATTCGGCCTGCCCATTACCCGAATCGACTGGAAGCTGAGCGTCCCGGCTTTGTGGCACGCCCGCTATAAATTGCAGAATCCAAATGACCAAACTGAGATTGAAGGAAAACCCGCATATACAGCTGAGGGGAGAAAGGCCGGAACGAATTCGATTTCCAGCCGGGCAGAGTCTCTATCCGAACTGCTGGAGGGTGTTGTTCACGGCCCATTTCATCGCAATTACGCATTGCATCCAGGATTAGCGACTATTGGCTTTGGTCAGGTGAGGGGTAACGATACCGCGAGCGTAATTGATGTTGAGTCAGGGATGCAACCTGTGGATCCAACTATCTCGATTCTCCTAGTGCCAAGAGACAAGGCAACCGATGTCCCAACAGGTGGTTATGACGACAACGTTAGGATAGTCGAAGGCAAGTCAATGAAAGATCTGGGGTATCCGGTTTCGCTCATTTTCTACGATCCCATTGCGCGAGTTACGGATGTGAAGGCCCGAATTCACGAGAGTAATAGAGAGATTGATATGCATCTGAGCACGCCTGAGGCCCCCGCTCTGCCAAGCAAGTACCCAAACAACAGGAACACGATTCTTCTGATCCCGAAATCTCGCCTGAAACCCAACACGACTTATAGTGTCTCTGTCCAATACAACCTAAAGGGGCAAACCGTTAAGACCGAGTGGAGCTTTAAGACCGGCCGCTAGAATCCAATACCGACACCGACCGAGAGCACAATACTGTCTGAAGGTTGCACAGTATTGCCCACCCCAGCCAGTATGAAATCCAGCACGGCCCTCCCTTGGAATTTGCCCGCACTGCAAGCAAGGCTAGCGAAGGCCCCAACGGTACCACCAAAGCCTCTCACTGTTTCATCAATGGCGAAGTTAGTAGAGAGACTTTGCCCTTGTTTGACCTCAATGCTTGATTCGAAGACACCAATTTCAATTCCCGCTTGAACCAACAGGGGTCCAGCACGTGCCTCAACAATGGCACCCCTGCAAGCAAGTGCAACCCACCACTCGATCCTCATATCTATCTGGGCAGATTCGACTGTGTCCGGTTTGCCAGTGGAACATACGGTCACATCGGTTATTGACGAAGCCACGATGTCTTGAAATCCCCAAAGGGCCACTTCCCATGAGCCCAAGTTGAATCCGACCTGAAAGCTAGTCGTTTTATCGAATGAAAAGGAATCAATATCCCCCGAAGCGCAGCATGTTTGCCCATTGGCGAGGGTTCCCGATACATCAAATGAACCTCGCATCCTCCATGTGCTCGGCCAAAGGGTAGCGGTGGATGTGAAAAAGGAGTACGGACCACCCAATGAAGTAGGGTCAGGAATTTTTATCCAAGATGTGCCAACCTCGGAGGGAGCTATCGAGTCCTGATTGGGTTCCTGCGGATCTTGCCGGGGTGGCTTTTCCGGATCCGGGTCATCCCGAGGGGGCTTCTCCTTGTGTCGCTTCGGGTCTGGCTTTGGATCCGTCGGTTCCTCCCTAGGAAATCTAGGATCCGGCTTCTGCATGTCAGGTGATGAGGCAGAAGTCGGCGCCACACCCGACCCC
>DATHFI010000300.1:0-3022 GCA_035490275.1 Planctomycetota bacterium | reverse complement strand
TCCCACTCGCCCTTTTCGTAATGAAACTTCTTTGTCTTATCGATCGTGATCTGCCCGTCCGCGGGGTCCAGGAAGACCCGGTACCGCTCAAGCGGCCGGGGCGCGGGCCCTTCGAAGTTGACCCCGGTGAAGCGGAATCCGCTCCCGTGGCACGGGCACTTGATCTTGTTCTCGCTGAAGAGCACGTTCGGGGTGCACCCGAGGTGCGTGCAGGTCGTGTCGAGGGCGACGAAGGCGGGCTTCTTGTTGTAATCGGCGTGGGTTTTCAGGAGCCACGCCTTCTGCGCGGTCTTGTACCGCTCGTCGGGCTTGTCCCACTCGTAGTCGTCGAGCTTCCCCGCCTTGAACTTCTGGGGCGGCTCGAAGAGGACGTTGGGGAGCATGAACCGGAGGAGGGCGGCGCCACCGACGGCGTTGGCGAGGGCGAAGGTGCCCCACGCCGCGCCGGCCCAGGAGAGGAGGAAGCCGCGCCGGGTGATCTCCATCGGCGGCGGGTACTGGCCCACCACCACCACCTTCGTCGGCGCCGCGGTCCCCTTCGGAACCGGGCCCGGAGCCGTCTTGGTTTCTTCCGCCATGTCGGTTCAGTTCTTCGCCAGGGTTTCCTGGGCCAGGCGCGCCGCGGCCCGGACGTCCGAGTCCGGGTCCTTGTCCAGCCGCCGGAGCGCGTCCTTGAATGAGGCGTCCTTGAGGCACGAGGCGGCCAGGCACGCCTGCGTCATCGCGTGCCTCACGAGCTCGGGCATGTGCGCTTCCTTCTTGTCGCTCCCGATTACCTTCTCCAGGTAGGCCCGATCGAGCATCTGGAACAAGACCTCTTTTCCGGACGGATCGGCGAGAAACACGGCCAGCCCCAGCGCCGCGTTCCAGCGGACCTCCTCGCGCGGGTCTTTCAGCTTGCGCTGGAGGTGCGGAATGGCCGCGGGCACCGCCGGCGGCTCGGGCTTGGCCGACGGATCGGACTTGACGGGCGATTCCCCCTTCCCCTGTTTCGGCTTCGGCGCGGCGACCACCGCGAGATTGAAGGCCGCGTATTTTCGGACAACGGTCGAAGGGTGGTCAAGCAAATTGATCAGAGCCTCCGCCGATTCGGGGGCCCTCAATCCGCCGAGCGCGTCCATGAACGCGGCCATCGTCTCGGGATTGCGCTCCTCTTTCAGCGCCTTCAGGAGGACCGGGACGGCCTTCGGATCGCCGAGGAGCGCGAGGCAGCGGGCCAGGATGGCGCGCATCGCGGGGCCTTCGCCGACGAGGCCGCGCGTGACGGGGTCGGTCGGGGCCTCGTTGCCGGGCAGCTCCTCGAAGACCGTGATCACGGGATCGACGAGTGAGCGGTCGAGCCGGTCGCGCCGGGCCTGGTCGATGATCACGCGGACGAGCTGGTGCGCCGCGTGCTTGCGCGCGACGGCCCCGCCGGTGCGGATTTCCCCGATGAGATCCTTGGGCGTGCCGGGCTCGGAGACCATGTACTGGAAGAAGAGGTAGACGGCGACGCACGCGACGACGATGCCGAGGGGGACGAGGAAGAACTGGCCGGCGCGGAGGAAGATCGACGGGGGCGCCTCGGGCTCCGCGGCGTCCGCGGCGATCTGCTTGCGCAGGTCGAGATCGGAGTCCGGGCGGTTCTCCATGGGTCAAAGTGATGTTAGCGAAGCGCACCCATGGCTTCAACCCGGCGATTCTGGATTCTCGATTCTGGATTCTCGGCGCCTCACGGAATCTCGAACTCGATCGGCCACGACTGGGTGTTGCTCCCGTCGAGGACGAGGCGCTGGCGGATCCGCCGCTCGCGCGGCGTTTCCTCGAAGAGGATGACTTCGATTTCGACGGAGGAGCGGATCGATCCGTGCAGATGCGCGCCGACCCGGTACTTGCCCTTGGGCGCGTTCTTGAGCGTGACGTGTTCCGGCCCGTACCCGGTCGTGTTGTCGTAGGGGTAGAACGCGCCGGCGGCCGATCGGGCGTGGCCGTGATTGACCGTCTCGCCTTTCGGATCGGTGAGGTCGAGGTCCACGTCCGACGCGGCGTCCCATCGCATGATGATCTTGATGTCGAACAGCCCGGCCTCGGCGACTCCGAGGTCGCCGCAGAAACGTCGCAGCCGCGTGACGGCCTCCGGGTTGCCCGCCCGCCGCGCGGACTCGAGGAGGCGCCCGCATTCGTCGGCGAGGGCCATTCGCGCCGCCGCTCCGACGTCGCCGAATCGCGAGTCCCATTTCCTGGCGGTCAGGATCTGGTAACGCGTCATCGCGTCCTCGAGTTTCCCCTGCGCCGCCAGGGTGATGATCGTCTCCTGCGCGGCGAAGGGTTCCTCCGGCCTCAGCTTCGCGAACTCTTCGAATTGTCCGAGGGCTTCGGCGAAGGCTCCCCACTTACGCAGGGCGACGCCGAGTCGGCGATGCGCTTCCGGGTCGCCGGGGCGCACGTCGACGATGGTGGTGAGGACACGCCGCGCCCGGGTCCAATCGCCCTGCTGCGCGAGGAGATCGCTCCACGTTTCGTAGACCGCGATCTCGTTCGGGGTGGCCTTGGCCCAGTCGCGGCAGACGAGCAGCGCGTCGTCGAACCGCTTCACCGCGCGCAACTCGTCGACCGCGCGGCGTGCGAGCGAAGCATCCCAAGGCGCCACCGCCCGGTAGAAGCGGCTGATGGCGACGGCCCGGTCGGCCGGATCCTTGGAAACCGAAGCGACCAGGGCCCAGAGGCGCGCGTCGCGGATGTCGGCCGCCCGTTTCACGATTTCCATGAGCCCCGGCGAGGAGTCCAGGATGCGCGCCATCGCCGGGCCGAGTCGATCGGGCGCGCCGCAATCGATGAGCAGTCGGAGGGCCACGTCCTGCCGATTCAGCCGGACGAGGAGGTCGGCTCGCTTCACCTTCACGCCGTCCGGCGCGCGTCCGAGTTGCGTTTCGGCAATCCGCCCTGCGATTTCGTATTCCTGCTCCGCCTCGGCGTCGAGGCGGTGGCGCGAGAGCGAATCGCCGAGGGCCTCGTGGATGGGCCAGTACCCTTCGCCCTTCTC
>DATHFI010000299.1:0-2712 GCA_035490275.1 Planctomycetota bacterium | reverse complement strand
ATAGAAAAGCACCGGCCCGCACAGGACCGCGAGCGCCCCCGCCACGCCCGCGGCCAGGTCGCCGAATTGGCGCCGCGCGATCACCCACGCGAGGAGAATCGACAGGACTCCGAGCGCCATTTGCCACGCGTATACCCAGCGCGGATCCGGGCCGAAGATCCCATACGTGATGCCGACCAAGTAGGCGTAGAGGGGTTCCTGGTGGAAGAGCCGGCCTCCGTACCAGCGGTTCCAGAGTGCGCGGGCCGGATCTTTGCCCATCGCCCGCGATCTTTCTTCCTCGCCGGGATGAGATTCGAAATAGGCCTTGGCCACGCGGCCATGCCATTCGTGGAACGGATGGAGCGTTCCCTTCGAGAGCCAATCCCCGCCGGCAATCTGCCGTCCCCATTGGTCGAAGAAATGGAGGTCACTCTGATCCCAGCAATGCCACGCGGAGCACGGGCCGCCATTGAGTTCGATGAAATAGGCGACGCGGAAGAGGATCGCCGCCGCGGCCAGCAGGATCACGACCCCGTGCCGCCTCGCCGCGAGCCAAGCCTCGGCTCGCTGCAAGGGTCCCGGTGGAGTGGGCGGTTCCTCCGGCGGCCGGGGATCGTCCATGGAGCCGATCCTACGCGGGCTTCGGCGATTCGACCAGCGCCCGGAAGAGTTCCACGTACTTCGGCACGGTCGCCTCGAGCGAAAACTCGGCCTCCACCGTCTTGCGGGCCTCCGCGCCGAGCGCGTCGCGCATGTCGGGGGAGGCGATCAGCCGCTCCAGTCGCTCTTCCCAGGAGGACAGGGTCCCGGCGAGCAGGCCGTTGATGCCGTCCCGGACGATGCCCCGGTGGGCCTCGACGTCCGAAGCCACCGTCGGAAGCCCGGCCGCGAAGTAGGCCAGGAGCTTGGTCGACACCTTGCCGCGCGTCCAGGGGTCCTCGATCTGCGGGGCGATCGCGATGTCGATGGCCCGCACGTCCTCGACCTCCGTTTCGGGCGAGTAAGGCTGGTGGTCGAACGGGACGCCCGCGAGCGCCGGGGCCTCATCGCAGATGACGCGCAGCCGGACCCCCGAGTGGCGCCGGCAGACGCGTTGAAGAGGCTGAATGACGATTTCGAGCAGGCGAACATTGGCGGCGGTCCCCACCCACCCGAGCGTCAGCGGGCCCTCCCGCTTCGAGGGGGGCCGCGGAATCCATCGCCTCAAATCGATCGCGGTCGGCAGGACGTGGACCCGCTCGGGTCGGTCGGAATACCGGCGGGCGACGCCCGCGAGATACTCGTTGGGGGTGACGACCGCGTCGGCGTCGCGGACCGTCCGCCGGAATCGGCGCTCCCGGGTATCCGACACGCGCACGCCGGTGTCCGATCGCTTGAGGAAAAGGGCGTCATCGAACTCGAAGACGAGTTGCTTCGAATGGGACCGGAGGCGATTGTTCAGGAGCTTGGGGAGGAGGCGCTTCTGGAGAATGACGACGTCGTACTGCGAGGCGTGCTGGACGGCGGCGAGCTTTCCGATCATGCCGCCGGGGAGCTCGACGACGTCGCACTCGAGGCCGGCCGACCGGAGGGGCGGGATGAGCTGAAGGACGCGCCACCGGGTGCTGGGGGTGCCTTCTTTGTTGGTGAGGAACAGCGCCTTCACGACGGGGGATTATATGTCCGGCGGGCCAAGGCGCGATAAATCTTCGCGGCGAATCGGCCGGCGCCCTTCCGTCCCTTTGCCGGGCCAAGTACAATGCCCCCGTGGCCCCGCGCGCGTACTCCTTCCGCGAGAAAATCGTTCTCGGTTGGGGCAAGCTCCGCAGGCTGTGGTGGGTCGCCTTCGCGCGGCGCGACGTGGAGGCCAAGTTGGAGCGGCGGCGCGGCGCCTGCAACCGGTGCGGCGCCTGCTGCAAGCTCCTTTTCCAGTGCCCGGCCTATGACGAGTCGGACGGCCAGCCCAAGTGCCTCATCTACAACGACCGGCCCGGGGTCTGCGGCCTCTTCCCCCTGGACGAGCAGGATCTCAAGGAGCGGGACATCGTCATGCCCGAGCAGAAGTGCGGCTTCTTCTTCAGCGACGGCCCGGCGCCGAAAAAGCCGGGGGCGCGTCCGGAGTCGATGCCGGTCCGCCTGCGATTCCGCGCCGGTGATGATGACCCCAAGAACGGCCATCCCGGCCGGCCCAAGTTCTTTCGGGCTCCCCTCGCCATCCTGGGCGCCCTGTTCGTGCGTCCCGGCAGCGGCGCCAGCGCCCCGCGCAACGGAAAGCCCCATTCCCCGACAGGTCCCTCGCGGTAAGAGCCTCGCCCGGTCCTAATTTGTTTGCCCCGCTCCCAGGGCCTCGATAAAATGCGCCTGTTTCCACGCCCCCGGGAGGCCGCATGCTCCGGAAGATCGAAGCCTTTCTGACCCCCTCGAAGCTCGATCCCCTTCGGGAGGTGCTGCTCAAGCGCGGCATCGAGGGAATGAGCGTCCTCCAGGCGCAGGGCTGGGGGACCCGGAGCAAGGTGCGCAACGGGAAGCCCCAGTTCGAGGAGCGGGTCAAGGTGGAAATCGTCCTCGACGAGGACCAGGTCGACTCCCTCATCCGGGACATTCAGAATCTGTCGGGCTCCGGCAATCTCGGGGCCGGCAAGATCTTCGTCATCCCGGTGGAAGACGCCGTTCGTTTGAGTACCAGGGAATCCGGGAAATCGGCGGTATCTTAGAGAAACCAGGTAGCGGCCAGCATTCAGCACTCAGCAA
>DATHFI010000298.1:0-4473 GCA_035490275.1 Planctomycetota bacterium | reverse complement strand
ACGAGAATCAGGAATGGCTCCTTCCCCGCGAGGGTCAGGTACAGCTGCTTGAGCGCTTGAGCCAGCAGGACCGGGTCGGAGACCGCGGCCTCTCCCTTTTCCGGCCGCCAGGAGGCGAGCGCGGGAACCAGGTCGGCCAGGACGTCCCGCTGGGGCGGGGTGAACTTGCGCTGGAGGGACTCGACCGCCTCCGGACGCGTCGAGAAATGGCGATGGATGGCGGCGAGGAACGCCCCGCCGTGGATCTGCTTGCGCGCCGCGGACCCGACGAGGTGGAGGTTCTGAATCCCCGCGGGGCGGAGCTTGCGGGCAATTTCGCGGAGGAAGCGGCTCTTGCCCGCCCCGGGCTCGCCTTCGACGAGCAGGAAGGCGGACTTCATGCGCCGGAGCTCCTCGAGGAGTTTTTCCGCCGACTCGAACTCCACGCCGCGACCCTCGAAGGACTTGCACGGGAGCCCGTCGAGCGTCTGGCGTTCGGCCAGGACGCCCTCGTCGAGCTTGCCCGCCACGGCGATTCGCTTCCCCCCGACGCGTCGGGCGACGAAGAGGGCGCGCGAGGCGGCCTCGACGATCGCCTCCGGAGTGGACCCGTCCGCGGGGAAGGAGGCCACGCCCACGACCGGCGCCGGATTGGCCTTGAGCTTCTCGGCCTCCGTCAGGAGCGGGGGTTCCGCGCAGGCCTGGAGGATCTGCTCGACGAAGGCGGCGGCCTCGGTGCCGGACCGGCCGGGCAGGACGAGGGCGAAGGAATCGCCGCCGAAGCGGGCGATCGCCTCTCCCGCGCCGGTGGCGGTGCGGAGGCGCTCGGAAAAGTCGCGGAGGAACTGGTCGCCGCGGACGCGGCCGAGCTGGTCGTTGAAGGTCCGGAAGGACTCAAAGTCGAACCGGACCAGGGAGAAGGGCTCGGCGTCGCGGCCCGTGCGCGCCCGGAGGATCTGAAGGAGGGACCTCCGGTTGTGCAGCCCCGTCAGGTCGTCCTGGACGCTGTGCGGAGCGTAGTCCTCCCGCCGCATGCCCATAGGTTCACTCCCTGGATCCCCTCTCCGGCCCCCATGTTATTCCATGAAAGCCCCTCCGGAGCAACCTCTGGCAACGAACGTCCGGATGATTTAACATTAAACCATCATGGGATCGCGCGATCGGGGGGCGGCCTTGGAGGCGGAGGCGCTCGACGCCTACCTCACCCTCCTGCGCGCGGCGGGGTCGGTGGCCGCCCGCGTCCAGCGCCACCTGGTCCGGCACGACCTGACGGCGAGCCAGTTCGGGGCGCTCGAGGCGCTCCACTGTCTCGGCCCCCTCTGCCAGCGCGACATCGCCCGCCGGCTCGTCCAGACCGGCGGGAACGTGACCATAGTCGTCCGCGGCCTCGAGCGGCGCGGACTGATCGAGCGCCGCCGGGACCCCGCGAATCGCCGCTTCGTCACGGTCCAGCTCAGCCCCCGCGGGAAGCGGCTGATCACCTCCCTCCTCCCGCGCCACGCGCGGGCCGTCGCCGGGGAAATGAGAGCCCTCGGGCCCCGCCGGCTCAAAGCCCTCGGACGGCTCTGCAAGAAACTGGAGTGCTGAAGAGCACGGTCCAATGTCCTGAGTCCTGAGTAGCTCTGTTGAATTCTTGCCACCAAGACACTAAGCCACCAAGTCGGAGCCGCAGAAAGGACGACCGGGAGGACCGAGGGAGAAGCCGTCTTCTTCCTCGGTCCTCCCGTCCGTCCTGGGCCCCGAAGGGGCCCGTTCGTGGCCCCTGGGGCCACGAACTTCTGCGGCAGGCCTTCGGAATTCGGCCTCTTGGTGCCTTGGTGCCTTGGTGGTTCAACCGGCTTTTCAACAGAGCCAGTTCTGAGTCCCGTGTCCTGGGTCGGGCGACGCACGAGGCGCGCGTCGACTTTGGACCTTGGGCTTTGGACAGTGGTTTCTTGGATTCCGGAAACCGTCCCGCCTATTTCCGGAATTTTCTCCGGCCCCCGGAGTTTAATGCTAAAGCGTTGGAGGCGAGGTCCATGATCACCGTGCGGAAGTCGGAGGAGCGGGGGCGCGCCGACCACGGCTGGCTCGACACCCGGCACAGCTTTTCGTTCGCGGACTACCACGATCCCCGCCACATGGAGTTCCGGAGCCTGCGCGTCCTGAACGAGGACCGCGTCGCCCCGGCGTCGGGATTCCCGCCCCACGGGCACTCGGACATGGAGATTCTCACGATCGTCCTCGAAGGGGGCCTCCGCCACCGGGACAGCCTGGGGACGACGTCGGTGATCCGCCCCGGCGAGGTGCAGCGCATGACGGCCGGGACCGGAGTTGTCCACAGCGAGATGAACGAGTCGCGGACGGAGCCCGTCCATTTCCTCCAGATCTGGATTCATCCGGAGCGGGAGGGACTCGAGCCCGGGTACGAGCAGAAAGCCTTCCTCGACGGCGTGGGCGGCGACCGGTTCCGGCTCGTGGCGTCCCGCGAAGGGCGCGAGGGGTCGGTGACGATTCACCAAGACGTCTCGGTTTATCTCGCCCGGCTTTCTCCCGGCGAGGAAGTGACCCGCGCGGTGGAACCCGCGCGCCACGCGTGGGTCCAGGCGATTCGCGGGAAATTCGATCTGAACGGCGCTACTTTCGTGGCGGGTGACGGGGCCGCGGTGAGCGGCGAGAAGTCGCTCCGGTTCCGCGCCGTCGATGAGGCGGAAATCTTACTGTTCGACCTCGCGTAAGGGAGGGTCCCATGGACGACCCCAAACTTCTGGATGCGTATTCGCAAGCCGTGACTTCCGCGGTCCGCAAGGCCGCGCCTTCGGTGGTGAACGTCGACGTGGCGGTGCCGGGCCGGGGCTCGGGCAACGGCTCGGGGTTCGTCTTCACCCCGGACGGATTCATCCTGACGAACAGCCACGTGGTGCACGAGGCGGTGGCGATTGGCGTGACCTTCCCCGACGGGCGGAGCTTCCAGGCCGACCTGGTGGGAGATGATCCCGAGACTGACACCGCGGTCATCCGGATCACGGCCCCGACGCTCCCCGTCCTCGCGACGGGCGACTCGGCCGCGCTCCAGCCCGGCCAGGTCGTGGTGGCGATCGGCAACCCGTTCGGCTTCGAGTGCAGCGTGACGGCGGGGGTGATCAGCGCCCTGGGCCGGTCGCTCCGGTCGCAATCGGGAAGGCTCATCGACAACATCATCCAGACCGACGCGGCGCTCAACCCCGGCAACTCCGGCGGTCCGCTCGTCACCTCGGCGGGCGAGGCGGTCGGGATCAACACGGCCATCTTCCCCGCGGGCCAGGGGATCTGCTTCGCGATCCCGATGAACTCGGCGAGGTGGGTGGCGGGCCGCCTCATGAGCGAGGGGCGCGTGCGGCGGAGCTGGCTCGGAGTGGCCGCGGGGGTCATCGCCCTTCCCCGCCGGACGACCCACGGGCTCGGCTTGACCGTCGAGCGGGGCGTGATCATCACGGGCGTCGAGCCCGGAAGTCCCGCGGAGAAGGCGGGCCTCAGGCCCCGCGACGTGATCGTCGCGTTCGGAGAAGCGCCCACGCCCGACGTGGACGCGATCCATCGCCTCCTCACGGACGAGGTGAGCGGCAAGCCCGCGGCGCTGACGGTCATCCGCGGCGGCGCGAAGCTCACGATCGAGATCGTCCCGACGGAGGCTCCGGCGCGGGCGTAAGCAGGGCGGCATATCCCCCGCCGACGCCTCCCGCGGGATCGGTCCGTACGACGGGACCGGTCTTGAATCCGGGACGCCGCTTCAGGATTGCCGCAACGCGCTCCTCGTTTTCATCCGGCTCCAGCGAGCACGTGCTGTAGACGAGCCGCCCGCCGGATTTCAGAAGCGACCCCGCCGCGTCGAGGAGCGCGTCCTGGAGCGGATGCAGGTTCGCGAAGTCGCCCGTCGAGAGCCGCCAGCGCGCGTCCGCCCGCCGGCCGAGCACCGCCGTGTTCGAGCAGGGCACGTCGACGAGCGCGGCGTCGAAGACGGGACGGAGCGGCGCCCGGCGGCCGTCAGCGATGATGATTCGCACGTTGTCGAACGCGCGCACCGAATCCCGCACGAGCCGGACCCGCTCCCGCGACAAATCCACCGCGACGACCAATCCCTTGCCTTGGAGAAGTGCCGCCAGGTGCGCCGACTTTCCACCCGGCGCGGCGCACAAGTCTAAGAGCGTTTCGCCCGGGCGCGGGTCGAGGAGCGGGGCCACGCGCGCGGCCGTCTCGTCCTGGACGCGCAGCTTGCCCTCCTGGAATCCCTCCACATCCCGAGGATCGCCGGTGATCGCCTCGACTCCGGCTCCACGGCCGGCGATGGTCACAACCGGAGGGATGTTGTCCGCAACGCAGATCGCCTCGACCCGCTCAAGGCTCCAGCCGTGGCCGAGCCACCGGCGGACGAGCCATTCCGGATGCGAGTACGCGACCGAGAGCCGTTCGGCGGGATCGGATCCCCACAGGGCGACTTTAAGGCCGAGCGTCGGAAGCCCCGGCCGGGGCAGCAGA
>DATHFI010000297.1:0-2097 GCA_035490275.1 Planctomycetota bacterium | reverse complement strand
GGCGTCAGGGCCTCGCCGTCGTCGTCATGAACCGCGGAGGTGAGAGTCACCGTGTACCCAAATCCAACTTGGAGCGCCACGGTGGGGACCACTTGGACTCGATTGTTGCAGGCGACATACGTGACGTTGCACGCGATGGGGTTGCCGCTCAGAGTCTCGGTGAGCGTCACCGAGGTGGTGTCGACGGTCGCGGGATTCACGATGTCATTGAAACTGGCGAGGATCAGGGGCGCGAGCGGGACGCCCGAAGCGCCGTTCGCAGGGAACTGCCCGGTCGAAATGAACGTGGAGGGACCGGGAGGCACGG
This sequence comes from Planctomycetota bacterium, assembly GCA_035490275.1. Taxonomy (GTDB): domain Bacteria; phylum Planctomycetota; class MHYJ01; order MHYJ01; family JACPRB01; genus DASRJF01. The sequence continues at coordinate 1,790 of DATHFI010000297.1, read as the reverse complement.
AAGGCGGGGGACTGCCGCCGCCGCCGCCACCCCCGCCGCCGCACGCGTGAACGAAAGCGCACAGCGCGAGGAGGGAGAACGCGGGGACGACGAGCCGGCCGCGCGCGGTTCGGGACTGCCTGGCGGGAGATGTCATCGGTGCCTGTCCTGAAAAGATCTCGTGTTGAAACAGTCCCCCCTCGGAGAAAAACACCGGCCGAGGTCCGGCTATTCAACCGAATTGATATTTCGCGGTCTACTTATTTTCCGGAGGCCGCGGCGGGAACGGCGGCGCTTCCGGAGGGGGCTGGAGCGGATGCGGTGACATCGTAGAGGAAGGCGTACTTATTATCGCGGAGCCAATCAAAGACCGAGTCGAGCGGCACGAGAATCCCCAGGTGGGGGACGGGCGTGGAGACGGGATTGTCGAACGTGCAGATCATCGCGGAGACGCCGATCATCTCGAGCGTTTCGCGGTGGAAGACGCCGCCCCCGGAATTTCCGAAGATCGTGGGCGCGCTCATCATCCAGAACCGCTCGCCGTTCACCTCCTTGTGGAGCGTGGTGATCTCTCCGAAGGAGGGAAGGGGGTCGTGGCCGAGCGGGCACCCCACGGTGTAGATGGGGGTGAAGACGGTCGTCTCGCGGACCCGCTCGCGGGAGGCGAGCCGGGCGGCGATGGGGTAGTACCGCGTGGTCCTCAGCTTCAGGAGCGCCAGGTCGCGCCGGTCGTCGAGGAGGACCAGGTCGCTCTCCACCGGCTCGGCCTCGCCGCTCTCGCTGAAGATCTTCACCTGGACCGGGGGGCGCGGCGCCGGGACCGTCGATTCGCGGTCGCCCGATTTCCGGACCACATGGAGCGCGGTGAGAATGTAGGTGCCGTAGGTTCCATCGGCGTCGCGCTCGGATCGGATGAGGGTGCCGCCTCCCACGCTTCCGTGCCCGCACACCTGGACCGAGGGCCGGAGGATGGACCGGTCGAGGAGGGCGGCGTCGCGCGAGGCGTCCTTCTTGAGCCGGGCGACGGCGTCGCGGAGCCCGCGCAGGGTTCCGTCCGTTCCCGCGACCTCGACGGCGACGGCGTCCATGCGCTTGCCGAGATCTTCGAGGGCGCCGTCGGGCTTGCCCAGGCGGACGTCGAGCCGGTCGAGGCGGTCGCCGATGACCGCGAGCCTCCGTGAATTTTCCTGGCGCTCGCGGGCGAGGTCGGCTTCGAGCGCGGTCCGCTGGGGGTCGGTGGCGGGACGGGAGGCGTACACGAGGAGCGCCGCCGCGCCGAGGAGAACGCCGGCCGAGGCGATCCTTCCCGACATGTGAGTGACCCTCTCTTCCTTAATTGTCGGCATGGACTACCAAGTGCTGAAGTGCAAGGTTCAAGGTGCAAGGTCGCTGCAAGTCGCAAGCTCCGCCGCGGGGTGGTCCTTGTCCGGACGCGGCGGGCCGCTATAATGGGCCCTCCCCATGGCCGACGCTTCCCCTAAAGATCCGGCTCCTCCTCGCGCAGGTCGCGAGATCATCCCGACGCTGGTCGAGGATGAGATGAAGGAGTCCTACCTCAATTACGCGATGAGCGTCATCGTCGCTCGGGCGCTTCCGGACGCGCGGGACGGCCTCAAGCCCTCCCAGCGGCGCATCCTGATCGCGATGAACGACCTCAACCTCGGGCCGCGCGCCAAGCCGCGCAAGTGCGCCAAGATCTGCGGCGACACCTCGGGCAACTACCATCCCCACGGCGAGGCCATCGTCTACCCCACGCTCGTGCGCCTGGCGCAGAATTTCGCCACGCGGTACACGCTCGTCCACGGCCAGGG
>DATHFI010000296.1:0-5522 GCA_035490275.1 Planctomycetota bacterium | reverse complement strand
GTGAACTCGTACTCGGCGGGCGAGCGGTCGGACGCGCGGTCCTTCTCGCGCACGTCGGAGACGGCGAACTTCACGGAGTACCGGTACGAGAGCCGCTGATGCATGCCGACCTTCATCACGGAGCCGAAATCTCGCACGACGTGGTCGAGGACTCCGGCCGCGTCGAGCTCGCGGAAGCCGATCGAGGCGCAGAAGCCGATGAGCAGGACGGAGATAGCCAGGAGGAAGTAGAGCGACTTGCGGTCGAGGGTTTCCCGCAGCGAGTCGCGCAGGATCGCGAGGTAGTTCATGACGCCGCGGCCCCTCCGGCGGGAGGCGGAGCTTCCAGGGTCTCCAGGAAGACCTCCTCGAGGGTCTGCTTCTTTTCGACCATCGAGGTGAGGTTGAAGCCCTGCGAGCGGAGGAAATCGACGAGGGCGTTGAGCGCCGCGGAATCCTCCACGGTGACCTCGATGCCGCTCCCGACCCGGCGGACTCCCTTGACGCGCTCCTGGATCGCGGGGAGGAGCGGGTCAATTGGCTTGTCCACAGAAAGCGCGTAGACATTCTCGACGCGCGTCATGTCGCGCACATTGCCCTCGCGCCGCAGGGTCCCCAGCTCGATGATCGCGACGCGGTCGCAGATGAGCTCGACCTCGCTCAGCAGGTGGGAGTTCAGGAAGATCGTCTTCCCGCGTCCCTTCAGCACGGCGAGAAGTTCGCGGATCTCCTTCCGGCCGACCGGATCGACGCCGTCCGTCGGCTCGTCGAGGAAGAGGACGTCCGGATCGTGGAGCATCGCCTGCGCCAGGCAGAGCCGTTGCTTCATCCCCTTCGAGTAGGTGCGGACTTTCCGGCGCGCGGCGTCTTTCAGCCCGACCTGCTCGATCATCGCGGGGATTTTCATCCGTCGCTCGCGGCCAGGCACTCCGGAGAGCCCCGCGTAGAAATCGAGCGCCGTTTCCGCAGTGTGGTAGTCGGGAAGGCGGTGGTCCTCGGGAAGGAATCCGACGCGCGCGCGCGACGTCGGGTCCCCCACCGGCCGGCCGAGCAGCTTGGCGGTCCCCTCCGTCGGGTGGACAATCCCCAGCAGGATCTTCACGAGCGTCGTCTTGCCCGCCCCGTTCCGGCCGAGGAGGCCGTAGATCTCCCCCGCCTCGACGGAGATGTTCACCCCCTTCAGGGCGTGGACGTTCTTGTAGTGCTTGACGAGGCCGTTGGTTTCGATGACTGGCATAGGAACGCTATCCGCTGTCCGCTGTCTGCTCTCCGCTGTCTGACCTGCGGAATAATCAGATTGGACCGCCGCCACCTTACTTCATTTCGCGAAATCGGGCGAGGAAACCGGGCATGGGTGGACGACGGATGACCGATGACAGGCGGACGTCATCTGTCAGCGGTCATCTGTCATCGTGCCTTGACTGATGGCATGAAATCTGGCGAGGGACTAGAATGGACCGTGATGCGCACCCTCGCCGCCGCCGACGTCACCCGCGCCATCCGCGACCTCTACATGACCGCCAACTACGAGGTCCGCGAGGACTACCGCCAGGCGCTCGAGAAGGCGCAGAAGACGGAAGTCTCGCCGCTCGGGCGGCAGATCCTCGGGACGATGCTCGAGAACTACAAGATCGCCTCGACCGAGCGTTCCCCCATGTGCCAGGACACGGGATTTCCCGTCGTCTTCGTCGAGATGGGGCAGGACCTGCGGGTCGAGGGCGACCTCAAGGAGGCGATCCAGGAGGGCCTGCGCCAGGGAACGAAGCAGGGATTCCTGCGCGGCTCGCTCGTCCGCGACCCGCTGTCGCGCGCGCCCAACACGGGGGACAACACGCCGGGGATCATCCACTTCGATCTCGTCCAGGGCGACAAGCTCAAGATCGACGTGATCGCCAAGGGCGGCGGGAGCGAGAATAAATCGCGCCTCTACATGCTTAAACCGAACGATGGGATCGACGGGATCAAGAACGCGGTGCGGGAGACCGTGAGCCTCGCGGGCCCCGACGCGTGCCCTCCCTTCGTCGTGGGCGTCGGCGTCGGCGGGACGTTCGACAAGTGCGCCGAGCTCGCGAAGAAGTCGCTGATGCGGACGATCGGATCCGCGAACAAGGACGCCGCCGCGGACAAGCTCGAGAAGGAGCTGGAGGGCGAGCTGAACAAACTCGGAGTGGGCCCGCAGGGAATGGGCGGCTCGACCACGGCGGTCGCGGTCTTCATCGAGACCCACCCCGTGCACATCGCGAGCTTCCCCGTCGCGGTGAATATCCAGTGCAACGCGAACCGCCACAAGGGGACGGTCCTGTGATCCGGCGCGAGGCGGACTTCGTGCGCGTGACGCCGCCGCTGACGGACGAGGAGGTCCTCGAGCTAAAGGCGGGCGATCCGGTGCGCATCACGGGAGTCCTCTTCACGGGCCGCGACGCGGCCCACAAGCGGCTGAACGAGCTGATCAAGGAGGGCAAGCCGCTCCCGGTGGACCTCAAGGGGCAGATCATCTACTACGTCGGGCCGACGCCGCCGAAGCCGGGCCAGGTCATCGGGTCGGCGGGGCCGACGACGGGCGGGCGGATGGATTCGACGACGGAGCCGCTCCTGCGCATGGGCCTGAAGGGCGCGATCGGCAAGGGCGAGCGCGGACCAACGATGCGCGAGGCGTTCAAGAAGTACCGCGCGGTCTATTTCGGCGCGATCGGCGGCTCGGGCGCGTACCTCGCGAAGAGGATCACCGGCCAGGAGATCGTCGCGTATCCCGAGCTCGGGACCGAGGCGATCCGGCGGCTGACGGTGGAGGATTTCCCCGTCGTGGTCATCAACGACGCGCACGGCGTCGATTTCTATGAAGAGGGACGGCGCAAGTACGCCGTGAAGTAGCGCTCTCATGGGCAACTTTCTCGACCGCAAGGCGCTCAAGCGGCTCTTCGACGCCGCGAGCGCGATCCGCCGGCGCGGCAACGGCAACGTTCTCGCGCAGAAGGCGGCCATCTACCTCATGCGATCCCCTTCCCCCTCCCGCGGCACCAAGAAGGCGGAATTCCCGCCCATCGAGGCGCTGAAGGCGCTCCACGAAACCGCGATCGAGACCTTCGGGGGGCGCGTGGTGCGCGATCGCGCGGACGGCCTCGCGGGGATCTTCGAGAAGCCGCTCGAGGCGCTCCGGGCGGCCCTCCACGCGAACCACGCGGCCGACCTGGGGCGCGAGATGCTCGCCCTCCCCGCCTCGCGCGTCGCCATCACGCACGGCGCCGTGACCTTCGCGGAACATTCCGGCGTCGCCGGCCCGGCGTACGACCGCGCCACGAAGATCGTGGGGTACGCGGGGCCGTATGCCGCCGTCTTCGAGCCGTCGATCCTCCGGGCCCAGCTCTCCGGCTACCACGACATCATGGCGAACACGCCCCGGCAGGTGATGGTGCCCGGCCTGGGCACAGTGACGCTCATCACCGTCCGGCCGCTCGGCCTGAAGCCCGAGATGGACGACGATCTGGAGGACATCGATTCCGAGCTCCGGTCCTCCCCCCGCCGGCACAAGTGATTCCTGGAAAGTAGACATGTCGTTTTTGGAATATATAAGGCACCGTTCGCCGGAGGCACCATGACGGCCCGACTGATTGCCGCGGCGCTCCTCGCCTGCCTAGTCCAGGATCCCCCGAAGATCGAGAAGGGCGAGAAGGCCCCCGACTTCGCGGCGAAAAACCAGAAGGGCGAAGAGGTCAAGCTCTCCAGCTTCAAGGAGAAGCGGAACGTCCTGCTCGCCTTCTATCCGAAGGACTTCACGGGAGGGTGAACCCGCGAGATGCACGAGCTGCGGGACGCAGTGAAGACGTTCGACGAGGCCGAGACGACCATCCTGGCCATCTCTAAGGACGGGATCGACTCCCACAAGAAGTTCTGCGACGACGAGAAACTCCCGTTCGACCTGATCGCCGATACCGAGAGCAAGGTCCACGAGGCGTACGGCTTCAAGAAAATGGTCCGCGCGCTCATCCTCGTCGACAAGACGGGGACGATCCGGTTCCTCGACAAGGAGTACAAGCTGACGAAAGAGGAGTGGGACGCCCTGCTGAAGGAAGTGGCGGAGTTGAAGCCGAAAAAGTAGGACCGAAAGAGAGAATCAAGAATCAGGAATTAAGAATTAGGAATGAGGAGCCGAAAGACCTGAGTCGAGTGGGTAGGGTTTCTTCGGATTCTTGATTCTTGATTCCTGATTCCTCACACGGTTTTCTTCCCCGTAATCGATCTCCACAGCCGGATCACCGGATCATAGTGATTGTCCACCACCCGCTCCTTCAGCGGGATGATCGCGTTGTCCGTGATGTGGATGTCCTCCGGGCAGACCTCGGTGCAGCACTTCGTGATGTTGCAGAAGCCGATGCCGAGGGAGTCCTTGAGGAGCTTCGTCCGGTCGAGGTCGTCGATCGGGTGCATCTCGAGCGCCGCCACGCGCACGAAGAAGGCGGGCCCGGCGAACTCCGCGTGCTTCCCGTGCTCCCGCAGGACGTGGCAGACGTCCTGGCAGAGGAAGCACTCGATGCACTTGCGGAACTCCTGGACGCGGTCGATGTCCTCCTGCTGCCACTTCCACTCCGCGCCCTTCCGAGGCGTGAAAGCGGGAATCTTCTTCGCCATCTCGAAATTGGACTTCACGTCCGTGACGAGGTCCTTGATCACGGGGAAGGCCTTGAGCGGACGCACCGTGATCGGCTCGCCCTGCTTGAAGTCGTCGAGCCGCGTCTTGCACATGAGGCGCGGACGGCCGTTCACCTCGGCGCTGCACGATCCGCACTTGGCCGCCTTGCAGTTCCAGCGGACGGCCATGTCGGGCGCGCCGTGCGCCTGGATCCAGTGCATCGCGTCGAGCACCACCATGCCGGTCTCGACCGGGACGGAGTACTCCTTGAGCTCGCCGCCCGCGCGGTCGCCCCGGAAAACCTTGAACTTCGCCTCGCCTATCATTTCTTGTCCTCGAAGAGCCTCCGGAGTTCCTCGGGCATCTCGGGGCACGGCGTCGGCTTCACCTGCATGCCGTCCCCGCCCTTCTTCGCGCACATGTTGACCTTGCCGAGCTTCGCGTCCGGCTTGGGAAAGTCCGTCCGGCTGTGGGCGCCCCGGCTCTCCTGGCGCAGGATCGCCGCGCGGCAGGTCGCCTCCGCCGTGACGATCAGGTTCTTGAGATCGCGGGCGAGGTGCCAGCCCGGGTTGTACATCATCGAGCCGTCGACGCGGATGTTCTCGATCCGCGGCTTGAGCGCCTGGAGCTGCTTCAGCCCTTCCTGCAGGTCCGACTCGTTGCGGAAGATGCCGACGTACTTGCCCATGATCTCCTGCAGAGCGTGGTGCACGGCGTACGGGTCCTCGCCCTTCCCCTCGAAGGGCGCGCGCATCCGCTTCACGCCGGCCTCGATGTCTTCTTCGCGCACTTCGGGCTTACCCGCTTTCTTCGCGCCCTCGTCCGCCCCCGAGCCGGCCCGCCGGCCGAAGACGATGAGGTCCGAGAGCGAGTTGCCGCCCAGACGATTGGCGCCGTTCATGCCGCCGGTGCACTC
>DATHFI010000295.1:0-2936 GCA_035490275.1 Planctomycetota bacterium | reverse complement strand
GGGATGCAGGCAAGCCGATTCGTCGGAGGATCCGGGCGGGGGCGCCGGAATGGAGGGCCTTGAGAAGTTACGTCAGGAGCCGGAAACGGGTTTGAACTTCGGTTTTTCCGTCTGGATCGAGGTTGGGAGCTTCCGGAACGGGGTGCCGGGATCCGGAGATTGGAAACCGGCCTTTCGGCAACCGACGTCTATCGCTTCCACTTCCGGATGGTGATCGCGGTCCCCTTCCTGGGGCCGGACATGATCTCGAACTCGTCCATGGTCCGACGCGTGGTGGAGAGCCTCATGAGGAGGTCCCCGGCGACTGGGGGGGGGCGCTTGAGCCCCAGGAGGATCTTCGAGCCGGCCGATCCCTTCTCAAGGGCGACGGCCTGAAGCCCCACCCGGTCCTCCCCCCGGCCCCTGATTGAGGAGATCTGGATTTCTCCTCCTTGCACGCTCTCGAGAACGTTCCGCGATATTTCGGAAATGGCGGTGGCGATGGAGATCTGGTCCGTGGCCGAGAACCCAATGCGGGCGGCCAGCTCTCGTCCGCGTCGACGGGCGATCACGATATCGCGCTCCGATTCGATCGGAATCGTCAGTTCATCAGCCATGTGGCCCGCGTCCCTCCGGATGACGACCCGGGATGCGACGGTCTCCTTGAGGTTCAAGATCGCCGTGGTTTCGGACCAGATCAGGCCGGACGGAAGCGGGCCGTTGGCCGCATTTCGCTGCATTTCCACGGTGCGCGTTTCAAGTCCAAGCCCGCCGGAATGCAAAGCATAACCGCGGTTTTTGGATTTGTGAACCCCTTAGCGAGAACTTTCTGTTCCGGCATGTCCAAGGCGTCGAAGCCGCATGAGCCTGCCGAAATCACGCCACCGATGATCTTTCCCAGGTGAATGCTCCGGCGAGGGTCGAACGGACCTTGAATCCATATTGGAATAAACACCGCGCCGGGGTTGGAAGTTGCGGCCAAAGTGTTCGGGCCGAAAGCTGGCCGCGAAGCGCCATGCACGAACGCCGCTTCGACGCCTCCCTCACTCTGGAAGTCCTAGAAGGCGTCAAGCCATTGCCAGTTCAGACTCCACGATGAGACTCGTACTTCCGGGAGCTTGAGGCAGTCTCCCTCGCTTTTCCAGCATCGAACTCCGAATGGAAAATCGTAGGATAGAGAAGGCCGGCAACTAGCGGCCCCTGGTGATCGACAAGTAATCAAACGCTTCGAGGTGGACGATTGCGGATGCGCCAATCGCCCCGTCACCCTCGCCATGCCCAATCCGCAAACCGTCTCCGTAGGTGAAAGAATCGGGTACACCCGCCTTGGCCAGAACCTTCGCCCGGTCGAATCGCACCGTAACACCTCATTAGGAGAGGGATCATGGCCAAGACGAACGATCAGGACGCCATGAGAGCCGCATCGACCATGAAAGTCGTCGTTTCGAAGAACGGCCCCTACGTCGTCACGGGAAACATCCCGATTCAGATCCAGTCCATCACGCCGAACAAGGACGGCTTCTCCTGGGACTGGACGCCGGGGAAGTCGTTCGAGACCAAGGCGGAAGTCCTTCTCTGCCGCTGCGGGAATTCGCGAAATAAGCCTTACTGCGACGGATCGCATGAGAAGGCCCGCTGGGACGGCAAGGAAGCCGCGAGCCGGGAGCCCTATGACGCGCAGGCAGAGCGCATCGAGGGGCCCGGCCTGGATCTCCAGGACGCGGAGGTTCTCTGCGCGTTCGCCCGATTCTGCGATCCCGCCGGGAAAATCTGGGGGCTCATCGAGCAGACGGACGATCCAAAAGCTCGCGCGCTGACCATCCGGGAGGCGTCGCATTGCCCGGGCGGGCGCCTGGTCGTGAGCGACAAGGCGTCGGGAAAAAAGATCGAGCCCGATTTGCCGCCCTCGATCGGCATCGTGGAGGATCCCGCGCTCGGGTGCAGCGGCCCGCTGTGGGTTCGCGGCGGAATCCCGATCGAATCCGCCGCAGGCAAGGCTTACGAGGTGCGCAATCGAGTCACGCTCTGTCGCTGCGGGGCCTCGGAAAACAAGCCGTTCTGCAACGGCGCGCACGCGAGCATCAAGTTCAAGGATGGATTGGCCTGATGCCGCGCTTCTCAAAGCCCGGTCAGAATCCCTTCGCCTCGACTCGCAGGTATTTAGGGGCCTCGTTGAGGCAGAGCCGGAGCATCATGACGCCCAGGGCCGTCGTCCAGCGCGGGCCCGGCTGGGTCTCGTACAAGAGGGGCGCCCAGGAGCCGTCCTCCCTTTGGCGGCGCAGCAGCTGCCGCAGGGCCGTCGCCCGCCACGTTTCCCACACCTCGCCGCTCCGCAGGTACTGCGCGCGCGTCGCGTAATACAGGTAATAGAACGGATAGGCTTCGCCCCGATCGACCTGGGTGGCGGACCACAAGTGCCTGTCCAGCTCGCGGGTCGCGAACGCGAGCGCCGTGGAATCCTCGCCATAGAGAAGCAACATCAGGGCGCCGATGCTGTTGTGGACGTTGCTTCCCCCCTTGGGCTGCTGGTAGCCGAAGCCCTCGTGGTCTCCCGTCGACTTCACGTAGTGAAGTCCCGCCTCGATCGCGTCGCGCAGGCCTTCCACCTTGAGGCCGGCCGCGTCGACGGCCGTCAGCGCGATGACGCACCAGCCGACGATGGAGAGGTCCGAGCGGTCTTCTTCCACGACGTAGCGCCAGCCGCCGTACCCGGGCGCGGTCTTCTTCACCGGCCCCTTCCACGCCGGGGGTTTGCGCTCGGTGTTTTGAGTCGCCACGAGGAACTGCGCGGCCCTGAGCGCGGACGCGCGCGCCTTCTCGCTTCCGTTGGCCGCCGCCTCCGCCAGCCCCAGCGTCGCCATCGCGTGCGTGTAGATGTTCCCGTCGACATAGAAGACCGTGCCGCCGTCGACTTTCTGGAAACGGCTCTCGATCCGGGACACGAACTCGCGATCCAG
>DATHFI010000294.1:0-3890 GCA_035490275.1 Planctomycetota bacterium | reverse complement strand
TTCCGCGACGGGCCCCTGATCACGAAATTCACCGTCCAAAGCGGAGGCTCGGTCATCTGGGCCGCCAAGATGGACATCATGAGCTGGGGGGCCGCGCCGCCGATGACGTTCGACGAAGTTCCCGCGCCCTTCACGCCCGAGATGAAGGCGGCGGTGCGCAAGGCGACGGAGGGCCGGTGATGAAACGGATCGCCTGGTTTCTGTCGCCCCTCACGCTGCTGGCCTGCCTCGCCGCCCAGGAAGTCGGAACCGCCGCGGAGAAGCGCGTGCGGGGCGTGATCGAAAAAACCCGGGCGCAGAAAAGCTACAGCGTCACCTTCACCGTTGAAGTCCGGGTGCCCGACAGCGATCCGATGGTCCTCAAGGGCCAGACGGTCTGGGTCAATCCCGGGGTCCTCTTCACCCAGTACACGGCCTCGGGAGGCGAAGAAGTCCGCCTGGTGCGCGTGGGCGAGAAGGTGTGGATGTACCACGTGCTCGTCGAGGACTGGGTGAAGGCGGAGGAGGCGGGGCGCCCGGGCGCGGGACGCGGGGTCCAGAATCCCGACGAGGTCCTGGCGGCCATCGTGAAGGCCTCCGACCAGGCCAAGGCGGCGGCGAAAGACGCCCTCGAGATGAAGCTCGATGGCGCCGTCATCCAGAAGGTGATGCGGGAGCAGGCGACCTCGGGTTCGTTCGACTGGACCCAGTCGAGCGGGGCCGTGCGGCTCACCGTCGGGCCGGACGACCTGATGTACGGGGTCAAGGTCGACGCGGAGGTCGCGGGCACCGACCCCGCCTTGAAAGGACGCAAGATCGGCTATTCCGCCGACGTGCGGCTCAAGGCCTACAACCGGGAATTCGCGCTCGAATTCAGCACGACCGACCTGAAAACGAAGAAAACGTCTCCCATCCCCATTCCGACGTTCATCCTGGACGAAATCGAGAAGTTCAAGGGCGTCCCGGACGAGCTTCGCGCCGAAGTCAAGAAGCTCCGGCCGAAGTAGGGGGACTCGGATTGGGGGTAGAGTCAGCTACCAGTTCCCCGCTCCCTGAGCCCAGCTCAAGAAGCCTCCAGCTTCAAGCCGGACGGAATCCAGAGATTCGACCGCGAAGCCAAATCCGAACTGACCCAATACCGACGGCCGGGGAGTGCGACCCCCCCCCGGCCTCGACGCCGCAAAATCCCCCGGTATTCCTAATTTCCGCCCTACGGCTTTCGCCGCAGGGCGATGTTCACTTGCACGTGAGCCTGCGTTCCCGCCATTCCCTCTCGAGGCGATCCGCGCCGCCGAAGGGATCGAGCGATCCGGACCGGACCCACTCCCCGACAGCGCGCGGATGACGGGTGTCGAGGAAGCGCACGAAGGATGCCGCCTCGGCGATCCGCGCGGGCCCTTCCTCCCCCCGGAAGGCCGCGGACTCGAGGCGCGCCATCTCATCGAGGGTGAGCAAGCGATCCTCACGTCGAGCGTCGCGATCGCGAGCCCGGGGCACAATGAGTCCCTTCTCAATTTCGTAGTCTCCGAGCCACTCCGACACGCCTTCCAGGACCCACGGGGGGTCGACGCGACCGAGGACCCGGTCCAGGTACTCGAGAGCCACTCCGCGCATCAGGTCGCCGGAGAGTTCGGACAAGTTCTTTTCCGGACCGAAGAGGAGCGCCAGCTCGGCATCGTGCGGGTCGTAGAACCATCGCGACGCCTCACTACCCTTGCACGAGGCCCATTGACGGAATTCCTCCTCCTGCGCGAAGACCCGGATTGAGAAGCGGAGGTCCGTCACGTCGCCCTTCAAACGCTCGTGGATGGCGTCGAGGAATCGTTCCGCAAAGGCCGCGGCGGTGCGCAGGTCGTCGGTCCGTCCGTTCCCCCGTACCGCGAAGCGCGCGCTCATGAGAAGTTTCCAGCCGTCGGCATCGATGTCGCGCATCTCCCATCCGCGCGCGGCCTTTCGGATCCCCGCCGCGTCGAGAGGAGGTGAGGGGCCGCGGGACGGGCCTTCGTCGACCGGCGCCGGCTTCGGCGGCGGAGGCGAACCTTCGCTTGGCCGAAATCGAACCAGCTCCAAAGGCAAGCCGTCAACCGCGGCCCCTGGGGAAGTGGGGCCTTTGGGTGCGGAAGAAATGATGGCGACACCCGCGGACTCGAGCTCCGACGCCGGAATCGGGGCGGGGTCGGGCCCTGCGGCCATGAGCCACGGAATCACCGGCAGGAAGGGGACGCCGACGAGCATCAGGAACGTGGCGAAGGGTCTCGCCTTCATCCACAGGAACCGGAGCCGCCATTTCATGGAGGGAGCAAGCGCACGCCCCGTGCCAATCCAAACCGACGCAATCCGTTGCGGTTGAATCGGATCCGTATCGTGCAAATCCGCGCTTCAATCGCGTTTCCGGACGAACCGAGCCCGTGGCCCTTCGAAACGGATGGCGGAATGAGGATGCGGTCTATAATGGCGCCACCCCATGAACGCGAAATACCTGATCGGTTCGTTCCTGTCCGGCGGGTGCTGGGGCGGCGTCGCTTACTTGATGGGCATACGCTATCCGGGAACGGCGATCTGGGCGGGCGTCGCGGCCTCGCCGGTGATCGGGCTGATCGTGGGCGTGTTGATGAACCCGACCTACAGGTGGTCGACGTGGGCGCGGGTCGTCGCCTCGCTCCTCTCGGTCTACGTGGGAGCCACGCTCTTCGGGCTCGTGGTGGGCGCCTACCGGTTGTTCAAGGTGAGCGCGGGAGGAATCACCTACGATCCCATCTTCGAGGACATGGCGTCCGCCTGGTACGGAACCACCATCTACTTCCCCGCGCTGTGGGCCCTGGCCTGCCTGAACCACTTCCTCCTGGGCATGGTCCGGCGCCCCGCTCCGGAAGCGCCGCTATAATCGAGCCATGGAAACGCGCGCGGCTCCCTACGAGCGGGTCATCTTCGTCTGCTGCAACGAGCGGGAGCCCGGCGAGGACGCGTGCGCGAACCGGGGTTCGGCGGCACTTCAGAAGGAGCTGAAGGCGATCGTGAAGGAGAAGGGGCTGAAGGGGCGCGTGCGGGTGTCGCGCGCCATGTGTTTCGGTCTCTGCTCCGAGGGGCCGAACATCTGCGTCATGCCCGACAACGTGTGGTACCGCGGCGTGGGTCCGGCCGACCTCCCCGCGATCATCGCGAAACACGTCGAACCGCTCGAGGGGCCGCCGCCCGGCCCACGATAGTTTAATATTAAACTGTCAACGGGGCGGATGGGCGAGTTTCCAGTTTCCAGATTCCAGATTCCAGTTCCCGAAGTTACGAGCTTCGAGCCCGATCCCTCTTACTTGTCCGGGTGACCCCGGGCGGCAACACTCGAAGCTGGGAACTTCAGGAGGCTGGAATCTGGGATCTGGGATCTGGAAACTGACCCAGCGGCCGCTTATTCCATCTCCCTCGGCCGCCCCGCCGGAAGCGTCTGGGACGGGGGCGTCGCCGGATCGGGGGGCTTCGCGTTCGACGGCGTCCGCACCGGCACGTAGGCGCGCTTCAAGAAGAGCAGCGCGAAACACTGGTCCTTCACCTGGTCCTGCCCGAGCGCCCACAGCCCGTCGGGGTCCTGCGCCCGGATGAGCGCGTACGATCCGTCGACGTACCAGTCCAGGTCCCCCAGCAGGCGGGTCCCCGTGACCATGCAGGCCCGCTCCACGCTGTAGAGCAGGTAGAAATTGATCGGCGCGTTCCGGATCATCGTGCGGTCCCAGTGGCTCCGCATCGCCAGGAGCCCGCGCGCGATGTTCGGATCCTTCGCCAGGTCCTCCGGCGGCCGCTCCTTGGGCGACGAGGCGAGCGCCATCGCCAGGCACATCACCCCGGCCGCCGTCATCGTCGACGTCGACTTGCCCGCCGCCGTCTGGTCCTTGTAGCAGGCGTGATATCCCCACCCGCCG
>DATHFI010000293.1:0-2173 GCA_035490275.1 Planctomycetota bacterium | reverse complement strand
CGACGTCTTCTGCGAGGTGGGAGTCTTCTCGATCGACCAGTCGCGGGCGGTGCTCGAGGCGGGACGGAAGGCGGGCCTGGCCCCGAAGATCCACGCCGAGGAGTTCAAGTCCATCGGCGGCGCGGAGCTCGCGGCGGAGGTCGGGGCGGTCTCGGCGGACCACCTGATGATGGTGAGCGACCGCGGCATCCGGGCGCTCAAGCGCGGGCCGACCGTGGCGGTGCTCCTGCCGGGGACGACGTATTTCCTGGGAGGCACGACGTACGCCCCCGCGCGGCGGATGATCGAGGAGGGGCTCCCCGTCGCGCTGGGCACCGATTTCAATCCGGGCTCGTGCATGACGCCCAATCTCCAGGCGATCCTGTCGATCGCGTGCACGCAGTTGAAGATGACGCCCGCGGAGGCGCTCGTCGCCGCGACGATCAACGCGGCCTTCGCTTGCGGCGTCGCGGAATTCGTGGGCTCGCTGGAACCGGGCAAGCGCGCGGACCTGGTCGTCTGGACGGCGCCGAGCGTTCGCTATCTGTGCTATCAGTTCGGCGTCAATCAGGCGGAAGCCGTGATCAAGGGCGGCAAGAGGGTGGTTTAACTCCCGCGTTTCTTCGAAATGCGGAGGCGGTTCTCGGCGCGCTCGAGGGCGGCCTGGGCCCGATCCCGATCGACTTCCTTCGCGGGATTCGATAAACGTTCCCGGGCGCGGCGTTTCGCCTCGGCGGCGCGCGCGGCGTCGATCGCCGTCGGGGGCTCCGCGCTCTCGCTCAGGACCGTCGCCTTCTTCTGCGTCACTTCCATGAACCCGCCGCTCGTGGCGAAGGAGACCTCTCCGCCCTCGCGGCGGACGCGGATCTCGCCGGGCCGGATCGTGCAGAGAAGGGGAGCGTGGCCCGCGAGGACGCCGAGGTAGCCCTTTTCGGCGGGCACGACGACGGAAATCACGTCCTCCGAGTAGACGATCTTTTCGGGCGTCACGATTTCCAGCCGGAACGTCCTAGCCATTCTTCTTCTTCTTCCCGAAGATCGCCGCGATTCCCGAGAGCAGGGTCACCGCCGCCACCACGATCAGGATCACGGTCAGGGCCCCGATCGGGCCTTTGCGGATCACGAGCGCCATCATTCCCGCGAGGGCGCCGATGGAGAGCAGCACCGTTCCAAGTCCGCCGGCGGCGCGCATCAGGCGCTCATCTTTTTCGCCTTCTCCAGCGCCTCGTCGATGCCGCCCACCATATAGAACGCCTGCTCGGGGAGCTTGTCGTGCTTGCCCTCGATGATCTCCTTGAAGGTCCGGATGGTCTCCTTGAGCGAGACGAACCGGCCCGGCGTTCCCGTGAACTGCTCGGCGACGAAGAAAGGCTGGGAGAGCATCCGCTGGATGCGGCGCGCCCGGGCGACGACCTGCTTGTCGTCGTCGGAGAGCTCCTCCATGCCCAGGATCGCGATGATGTCCTGGAGGTCCTGGTAGCGCTGGAGAATCAGCTGGGCCTGGCGCGCGATCTTGTAGTGCTCCTCGCCGACGACCTGCGGATCGAGAAGCCGCGACGTCGACTTCAGCGGGTCGACCGCGGGGAAGATGCCGAGCTCCGCGATGCGCCGTTCGAGGACGATGTTCGCGTCGAGGTGGGAGAAGGTCGTCGCCGGCGCGGGATCGGTGATGTCGTCCGCGGGGACGTACACCGCCTGCACCGACGTGATCGAGCCCTTCTTCGTCGAGGTGATCCGCTCCTGGAGGGCCGCCATCTCCGACGCGAGCGTCGGCTGGTAGCCGACCGCGCTCGGCATGCGGCCGAGCAGGGCCGAGACTTCGGAGCCCGCCTGGACGAACCGGAAAATGTTGTCGATGAAGAGGAGGACATCCTGGCCTTCGACGTCGCGGAAGTACTCTGCGAACGTCACGCCAGACAGCGCGACGCGCAGTCGCGCCCCGGGCGGCTCGTTCATCTGGCCGAAGACCATCGCGGTCTTGTCGATGACGTGCATCTTCTTGCCGCTGGCGTCGGTGAACTCGGCTTCCTTCATTTCGAGCCAGAGGTCGTTGCCTTCGCGGGTGCGCTCGCCGACGCCGCAGAAGACCGAGACGCCGCCGGCCTCGACGGCGATGTTGCGGATCAGTTCCTGGATGAGGACGGTCTTGCCGACGCCGGCGCCGCCGAAGAGGCCGACTTTCGAGCCCTTCGGG
>DATHFI010000292.1:0-5254 GCA_035490275.1 Planctomycetota bacterium | reverse complement strand
ATCGTCGACTTCCAGCAGGACCATTGCATCGGGTGCGGGTACTGCATGACCGGGTGCCCCTTCAACATCCCGAAATTCGACGCGAAGTCGAATCGCGTCTACAAGTGCACGATGTGCTCGGACCGGGTCGAGAACGGCCTCGGGCCGGCGTGCGTCAAGGCCTGCCCGACGGGATGCCTCGAGTTCGGGTCGAAGAAGGAGATGAAGAATCGCGCGGAGCATCGCGCGGAGCAGATCCGGATGGACTTCCCCAACGCGGGGGTCTACGACCCCGCCGGCGTCGGCGGTACCGGCGTCGTTTACGTCCTTCACCACGCGGACCGGCCCGAGCTTTACGGGAACCTGCCGCGCGAACCCAAGATCGATCCCCATCTGGCGTTCTGGAAGGGCCCGCTCAAGTGGATGGGGGGATTCGCCTTCGGGCTCTCGCTGGCGGCCGCGGCGATCCATTACTTCAGGTCCGGGCCGCGCCGCACCGCCGCAGTCGCATCGAAGGCGGAGCCGCAGAAGGAGATCGTCCGGTACACGGTCTTCGAGCGGGCGCTCCACTGGACGGTCGCGCTCACGTTCCTCTACCTCACGTTCTCCGGCCTGGGGCTTTTCACGCCGAAGCTCGACTGGCTCCTGTCGGTCCTGGGCGGCGGCCAGGTCGTCCGGGCGTGGCATCCGATCGTGGGGTGCGTCTTCACAGGGGCCGTCCTGATCCAGTTCGCGAAGTGGTTCAAGGACCTTCTCATCAAACCGGACGACCGCGTTTGGCTTAAGCGGATGCGCGACTACCTCGCGGGCCGCGACCAGAACGTCCCACCTTCCGGCCGCTTCAACGCGGGACAGAAGATCACCTTCTGGATCCAGGTGCTGGCCGGCCTCGTCCTCCTCGCGAGCGGGATCCCGATCTGGTTCCCCGAGGAGTTCTCCCGCTCGCTTCGGCTCTGGGCGATCGTCGTCCACTCCAGCTCCGCCGTGATCGCCATCCTCTCGCTGGTCGCCCACATCCACATGGCGGTCTTCGTGACCCGGGGCGGCCTGCGCGCGATGACGGAGGGGAAGGTCACCGAGGATTGGGCGCGCCACCATCACGGGAAGTGGGCGGAAGAGAAACTGCACAGGCCTTCATGACAGATCTCTGGGAACGCCGGCTCCGCCGCGCGAGTCAGCTTGAAACGGAGTGGCCGTTTGCCGGGGAGATTCTCGCCTTCTACTCGCGCATCGCCGCCCTCCAGGGAGTAGCGGCGCGCCAGGTGGCCGCCTCGGGCGCGCGGACTCCGGAGGAATATCCGCTGGCCCGCCTGGGCCCCTTTCTCGATCCGCTCCTCGAGCTGGTCGCGGAGGCAGGGCCCGACGTCTTGGCCCAGGAAGCGGCCGACCTTCTCGAGCTGCGCGCGGAGAAACGGGTGGCGCGCGTCTTCGGCAGCGACCCGGGACGATGGTGGGGGTCGGAGGAGGGGCAGCCCCCGTTCTTCGCGAGGGTGCTCCTGGAGCCCTACCTGGCCACGCTTCCACTGGAGCGCACGAAGGAAAGCGTCCGGAAGGCGTCATGCCCGTTCTGCGGGGGCGCCGCGCTTGTCGGCCTCCTGCGCGAGGATCGTTCGGCCGGCGCGCGGAGGCGCACGCTTCAGTGTTCCCTCTGCTCCCGGGAATGGGACTGCGCGAGGGTGCTGTGTCCGGCATGCGGGGAGGAACGGCCGGAGAAGCTCCCGCGGTACGAGGCCGAGGAGATTCCCTGGCTGCGTGTCGAGGCCTGCGACTCCTGCCGGAAGTACTTGAAGGCGGTGGATCTCACGAAGGGCCAGGATGCGGAGCCCGTGGTGGACGAACTGGCCTCGACGCCCCTCGACGTCGTCGCCCGCGAGCTCCGCTACGCGAAGCTCGCCCCCAACCTCGCTGGACTCTGAGCGCGCTTCGGTGGCCGCCATTCCACCGGAACAGATTTCCAGTCACGTTTCCGACCCTCGATACTCAGGTATTCAACAAGGCGACCTTGTTTTTCAGAGGCTCACGGTGCAGTCTTCTTCTGGGAGCCACAGGGTGGGCTCTCAGGCGAGGAAAAGGAGGAAGTCATGACGCACGCGCGTCGGATGGTCCTGTCCCTGGCCGCGTTTCTCGTGTTGCCCGTCGGTTGCGGAGGCGACGGCGGGAGTGCCAAGGGGCCCACGGACTACGAAATATTCCTGGTTCAGAGATCGGGGTCCGCCACAGGCTCGGTTTCCCAGGCCGTCGAAGCCGCCAGCGCGGGGATCCTCGCGAGCGGCTCCGGTTCGTCCGCTCCGGGCCCGCACGCGGTGCCGGTCTACCCCGGCGCCACGCCCGCCTTCGACTTCGCGGCCGACGTCGACGCGATTTTCGATTTCGACGCCTTGGACGCGGACGGGAATGACCGGTTCCCGAACACTTCGGGGCAGATCCACGTGACCGCCACGGGCGCCAAATCGGGTACGGCCGACGCCGGCGACGCCTCGTTCTCCGCGACGATCACGACCGAGACTGACGTGACCATGATGGATCCGGATTCGGGGACGCTGACCACGATCCCCTCAGGGGCCTCCTGGTCCTACCAGCTCACCGTGGTGTGGAGCGTGACGGATTCGGAAAATTGGACCGTGACGGCGACGGCTACGACGGACATCGACGTGCCGAACGTGACCGTGGACGATGGCTTCAAGATCCTGACCATCAATGTTCTGGGCCAGCGCGAGGTGGTCTCCTCATTCACCCGCCAGGCCGGAAGGCTGAGCCATGAGCGCACGTTCGAGGGCTCCCTGACGACCACGGTGGATGATGGGACGACGACGGAAACGGTGACTCTTGTATTCGACAAGCCCGGCAAGGTCCGGATCTCGCTCCTCGGCCATGTCTTCGGCCCGATGTCGGAGGGGCAGGTCCGCGCTCTCTTTCATACGGTGATCACCTAGAGGGAGGTGCGACGATGCGACGATTCGGATTGTCGTTGGCGGCGGGACTCCTGGCGGCCGCGGCGGGGTGCGTCGTCGTGGCCGAAGACCCGGGCCGTCCTCACGGCCGGGTCGTCGTGGTCGCGTCGAACCACATCTGCACGGCGGCGTGCGACCACTACTACTGGGACGGGGCCTGGTACGTCGTCGAGGCGGGCCACCGGCACGGCCCGGGGTGCGGACACGTCCTCGTGAGCGGCAAGTGGGGGAGGTCCAATCCGGGGAAGCCCGGACGGGTGGTCGAAGCGAAGGAAAAGAAGGAGGCGGAGAAAGCGGAGAAGAAGGAGGAGAAAGAAGAGAAGAAGGAGGAGAAAGAAGAGAAGAAGGAAGAAAAGAAGGAAAATAAGGAAGCGGAGAAGAAAGAAAAGAAAGACAAGAAGGACAAGGATTAGGGCCGTGAGGCCGAGGTCACCGGCTCAGCACTTCATCATCTTGCGTTTCTTGCCGTGGCGGCCCGCCGCGATGATCTTCTTGATGTACTCCGTCGCCGTAGGGACCTTGCAGGAGGTCCCCCCCATTTCGACCTCGACCTCGCCGATTTTCGCCGCCGCCTCGAGCGCCTTCTTCGTCAGCGCCTTCACGCTCCCCCCCGCGCCGATGACGAACCCGTTCATCGCGTAGCGCGTCCGGTTGGGCGCCTTCCCGATCGTTTTCACGACCCGGTCCAAGAGCCGCTCGAGCGCCTTGAGATCGAGGTCCTTGTCCTCCCGATGGGCCATGATCCCGCCCAGGGTGGCCCAGCCCGCCGCCGAGATCTTGTCCTCCGACGAGTCGATCCACCGGAGCGCCAGTTCCCAGCCCGCGGGGTTCTCGGCCGCGTTCCAGGCGACGCTGTATTCGCTGATCATGGACCAGGAGGCCGTCCGGGCCCACTCGTCGAGGTCTTCCTGGCTCAGCTCCCGGCTGTCGGCGATCAATCCCGCGAAGTACATCGCGTCGCCGTTGCCGGTCCGGAACAGCTCCTTCGCCAGCGCCGTGTCCGTCCCGGTCTTCTTCATGAGGACTTTCATGTCCGCGACCTTGACCCCGAAGAGGGGTTCGGGACATCCATGCCGGATCCAGGTCTTCCTGGTCTGGGCGTTCCCCTTCCTCTGGAGCTCCTTCATGACTTCGTCCGCCTTCATCGCGGATTCCTCACTTGGGCCGGCGGCGCGAGAGGGCCTGGCGAAGGCCCGGAAGGAGGGAGGACGCCGCGGCGCGCGCCTCGGGAGACGCCGAAGCGTCCGAGGCGAGCGACTCGACGGCCGCGAGGCTCGCGGGCCACGCGGTGAGGCTCAGGGCGATGCCGATGGTCTCCGATTCGGCGGGGACGCGGCGAAGCGCCTCCACCAGGGCGTCGGCGCATCCGGCGCGCACCCGGTCGGCGGTCGCGGCGAGGGCCTTCCCGCGCGACTCCCAGGCCCACGAACTGCCGAGGAGTCCCAGCCCCTGCAGGAACGACCGGCGGACCTGCGCGTCCTTTTCCCCGGCGGCCCGGTTGACGATGGCGTCGAGCGCCGCCGGATCGGCGATCCGGCCGAGCGCCCGCGCGCAGGCCTCACGCACCGCCGCGGGTTGCGTCGCGTCGTCGAGGATGGCCGTGAGGCGGGAGAGCGCCTCGGTCCCTCCGACCATGCCGAGGCTCACGGCCGCCTCCTGCCGCCAGGAGTCCCGGAGCCCGGCTGTCGCGAGCGTTTCCGCGAGGAAGTGACGCGCGCGGGGGTCGGAAATCCTCCCCGGCAGGTCCAGGATCGCCTTGCGGAACGACTCGCGCTCATCCTCCCCGGCCTCGGCCGGCGAGAACTTGTGCTCCTCGAAAGTCCACCGCCACCGCTCCAGCAGGAGCGGCACCGCGTCCGCGCCCTTCCGCGCGAGCTCGGGGAGGACGACCGGCACCGGCCGGCGGAACAGGCCGTAGCGCGCGGGATCGAGCCCCTCGGGACGATCCACTGCGGCCGCCAGCTCCGGATTCGCGAGCCTCAGCCGGCACGCCTCGGCGGCCATCGCCCGGACCCAGCCCGCTGGCGTCCACCGCTCCGGCGCGGCCCGTTCCGCGAGCGCCGGGACGGCGTCCTTTCCGAAGGCGAGGATTTTCTCCCGGGCGGCGTGGTAAGCCGCGGCGTCGCCCGGCTTCACGGCCGCCAGGACGTCGAGCGAAGCGTCCAGATCGGAAGTACTTTGCGTCAGCAGCAGGGAGATCAGTACGGCAATCATTGTCTTGATCCGTTGACCCTCTGGCTCGGAGCTCGAAGCATCTGAAACTGGGATCTGGAATCTGGGTACTGGAAGCTCATCCTAGTCATCCCACCAATCGGACGCGGGCG
>DATHFI010000291.1:0-4524 GCA_035490275.1 Planctomycetota bacterium | reverse complement strand
GGCCGCCCTGGCCCTCTTCGAGGCGAATCATCGCCATCGCGTGGACCTGATCACGCCGCTCCCCAACGTCTCCATGATCGCCTGCCAGAAGTGCGGCCGGTTCGAAGGTCGCGAGCGGATGCGCTGCGAGGTGTGCCGCCGGATGTTCTGCGGCCGCTGCCGGGCGCGCCAGTCCGAACTCTGCCTCGCCGATTACGCGCGGCCCCGGTACGCGAAGGTGCCGGTCGACGCGCGTTCCTCCGCCGCCGCGGCGGCCCGCAAGTTCTGCTCCCGCCACCGGCTCGACGAGCACACGCGCGACGAGGCTTTCGTCCGGGCGCTGGCCGAGGTGGGCGTCGAGGTCGCCTTCGCGGATTCGAATCCCGTCGAGGGGTCGGAGGCGATGGACGCCAAGGGGAAGTGGCACCTGCGCCTTCGCCACCGGGAGCAGGCGAGCACGAAGCGGCTCCTCTTCGCCGCCGCCGCGCGCGCCCATTTCCGCTCGGCCGGAGCGCCCCACGATCCGGAACTCGAGGCCTACTTCGTCGACATCTGCCTCAATGTGCCCATCGAAGAGGCGTTGACCTGGGAATAAGCGATTACAGATGACCGATGACCGATGACGGGTATTCCAGTCCGTCATCCGTCATCTGTCATCAGTCATCTCACCCGGGGACGATCGCATCGAGCCACTCCGTGAACGAATCCGCCTCGAGCAGCACGTCCTCCCACAGGGAGCTGGAGAGGCCGAGGCTGACGAGCGGAGCGGCTTCGCCCCTCAGGTCGAGCGCGTAGAGCATGAAGGCCTGGTTGCCGATCGCGAGCAGCCCGGGAAAATTCTCCTGCACGTGATAGCGGGAGTTCAGGGTCCAGAGGTCGGCGATCCGCCATAAACCGCGCCACGCCTCGAACGCGCCCGATTCGCCGCCGCCGAACGCGAGAAGGAACGACCGGTAGTCGTCCGGCAGGCGGGAGCCGAATTCCTTCTCGAGCCTCCGGACCTGGATTTCCGTGGAAGGCGTCCCCGCGCGGAAGCCTTTCTCCCTCATCCGGCGCATCACATCGTCGATCGAAGAGGCGGACATGGCTCGATTATCTCATCCGGCGGCCGGACTTTGGACCTCGGACATCGCACGACATTGGACTGGCTCTGTTGATATCGATTCTTCACCACGAAGGCACAAAGTCACAAAGAAGAAGGATTCCTCGAATGCGCCCGCCGGCGTTCGTGGCCCGAAGGGCCACGAACCGGCCCCGATGGGGCCTGGGACGGTGGGAAGAGCCGCGGAGAGAAGGCGGCTTCTCTCGCGGCTCTCCCAGCCGTCCCTTCCGGCGGGCGCTCGACCGATCGGCGTCCGCTTGGTGCCTTCGTGGCTTGGTGGTGAAGGGAAGGGTTTTTCAACTCAGCAACATTGGACTTTGGACGGTCTCCCGCTAGACTCGGTTTCCGATGAAAATTCATCCCTACGTCGTCGCGCCCAATCTGCCGCCGCGCCTCCAGCCGCTGCGGGAGATGGCGATGAACCTCTGGTACTCGTGGAACTGGGACGCCAAGCGGCTCTTCATCCGGATGGACGGCGACCTCTGGGACGCCTGCGGCCACAGTCCGATCCGCATGCTCGGCCAGATGCCCCAGGCGCGCCTCGAGGAATTCGCGAAGGACGAGAGCTTCATCGCGAGCGTCGAGCGCACCTACGAGCAGTTCAAGTCGGCGCTGGGCCGTTCAGGGTGGTTCGGCCGGGCGCACGCCGACCGCGTCCGCGACCCGATCGCCTATTTCTCCGCCGAGTACGGGCTCGATGTCGCCCTTCCCATCTACTCCGGCGGCCTCGGCGTCCTGAGCGGCGACCACCTGAAGACGGCGAGCGACCTCGGCCTGCCCCTCGTGGCCGTGGGCCTTCTCTACAGCCGCGGATACGGCCGCCAGTACCTGAACGCCGACGGGTGGCAGCAGGAGGAGTATCCGGAGAACGACTGGTACACCTCGCCCGTCGTGCTCGAGCGGACCCCCGAGGGGCGGCCCCGCGAGGTCGCCGTCTCCCTCGCCGGCGCCGAGGTCCGCCTCAGGATCTGGCGCGTCGACGTCGGCCGCATCCCGCTCTACCTCCTCGACTCGAACGTGGAGGGGAATCCGCCCGATCATCGGGGCGTCACGGCTCAACTCTATGGCGGCGACCGCGAGACCCGCCTGAAGCAGGAGATCGCCCTCGGCATCGGCGGCGTGCGGGCGCTTCGCGCCTTGGGGATCCGGCCCGCGGCGTTCCACATCAACGAAGGGCACTCGGCGTTCCTCGTCCTGGAGCGGATGCGCCAGCTCGTGGCGGAGGAGAAGCTCTCCTTCGACGAGGCGCGCGAGGCGGTCTGGGCCTCGAACGTCTTCACGACCCACACGCCGGTGCCGGCGGGGAACGAGCGGTTCGACCCCGGCCTCGTGTGGAAGTATCTCGCGCCGGCGGCGGGGGAGCTCGGCATCGCGCCGGAGCGGCTCCTCGAGTTGGGCCGCGCGCCGGGCGACGGGGGCGGGCCCTTCTGCATGACGACGCTGGCGCTCCGCCACTCCGCGCACTGCAACGGCGTGAGCCGGCTCCACGGGGCGGTCGCGCGCGGGCTCTGGCGCCACCTCTGGCCCGGCGTGCCGGAAGACGAGGTCCCCATCCGCCACGTCACGAACGGAGTCCACGGATCGAGCTGGGTGAGCCACGACATGGAGGCGCTCTTCCAGACCTACATCGGGCCGCGCTACCAGGACGAGCCGTGGAGCGTGCCCGCGTGGGCGCGGGTGGACCAGGTCCCGGACGGCGAGTTGTGGCGCACGCACGAGGCGCGGCGCGAGCGCCTCGTCTTCTACGCGCGGCGCAAGTTGCGCCAGCAGCTCCAGGCCAAGGGGGCCGCCGCCTCCGAGGTGGCCCGGGCGGACGAGACGCTGGACGCGCGCGCTCTCACCATCGGATTCGCGCGGCGGTTCGCCACCTACAAGCGCGCCGTACTCGCCTTCACGGACCCCGAGCGGCTCGCGAAACTGGTCTCCGACTCAGAGCGGCCCGTCCAGTTCATCTTCGCGGGGAAGGCGCACCCGCAGGACCAGCCGGGCAAGGAGTTCATCAAGATGATCGCCCACTTCGCGCGCGACCCGCGATTCCGGGGGAGGGTGGTCTTCCTCGAGGACCACGACATGGAGCTCGCGCGGTACCTCGTGCAGGGCTGCGACGTGTGGTTGAACACGCCGCGTCGCCCCTACGAGGCCTCGGGGACGAGCGGGATGAAGGCGGTCATCAACGGCGCGCTCCACATGAGCGTCCCCGACGGCTGGTGGGAGGAGGGGTATTCCCCGGGGGTCGGCTGGGCGATCGGCGGCGGGGAGATGTACGCGGACGAAGCGTACCAGGATTTCGTGGAGAGCCGCGCCATCTACGACCTCCTCGAGCAGGAGGTCGTGCCGCTCTTCTATACGCGCGACAAGCTGGAGTTGCCGCGCGGGTGGATCGGCCGGATGAAGGCTTCGATCAAGTCGCTCGCGCCCCGGTTCAGCTCGCACCGGATGGTGATGGAGTACGCGGAGCGGTTCTACGTTTCAGGGAGCCGGAAATTCCGGGAGCTGGAGGCCGAGAGCTGGCGAGGGGCGCGCGAGCTGGCCGCCTGGCGGGCCCGCGTGCGCGCCGCGTGGCCCTCGGTGCGCGTGACGGAGGTCGAGTCGCAGGCAGACGGCGAGCTCCGGGTCGGCCAGGAATTCCGGGTCCGCGCGTCGGTGGAGCTCGGTCCGTTGAAGCCCGACGATGTCGCGGTGGAGATCGAGAGCGGCCCGCTGGACACGGAGGGGAAGCTCCAGGAGGGCGTTTCCGCGCCGATGGCGCCGGAAGGGGCGGAAGGCGGCGTCACGCGGTTCGCCGCGATGGTCCCGTGCCGTTCGAGCGGCCGCCACGGATTCGCCGTCCGGGTCCTGCCGAGCCATCCGAGCCTCGTGCATCCGTACGACGAAGGGTTGATCGCGTGGGCGTAGGGCGGGGCGGAGCTTCCCGTTTCCAGCTACCCGTTCCCCGCTTCAGAAGCTTCCAGCTTGAAGCTGGAAGGCCGACTGGAAACCGGGATCGGGGAGCTGGAAGCTGTTTTGACCTTGACGCCTTCGTAGTGCCGCTGTATAAGTTTCACTGCCTGGTGACCCGATGCCCAGGGTGAAACACCCGTTCCCATTCCGACCACGGTCGTTAAGCCCCTGGGGCCGATGATACTGACGGGAATCACATCGTTGGGAAAGTAGGTCGTTGCCAGGCTAAAAATTCAACGGCGCTCCGCAAGGGGCGCCGTTTTCATTTGGGGGTTGATTCTGGATTTTGGATCCACAATCCACAATCCGCGATCCGGGTTCAGTCCTCGATGATGGAGATGGGTGCCAGGGTGTCGACGTCGTAGGTGAATTCGCCCCCCTTCAGCTCCTCGCGCAGGATCCCCACGAACACCTGCTCTTTCCACCCGGCCGGGGTTCTCGTCGGGCCGCTGGACATCGCCTCGTGGATGGCGCGCTTGTAGAGTTCGAGGCCGCCGGGCTCC
>DATHFI010000290.1:0-7423 GCA_035490275.1 Planctomycetota bacterium | reverse complement strand
GGTCTCGGTGGGGGTGGGGAGCCGCTTGACGGGGTAGGGGCGGCTGACCCCGCGGGCGCCCTTGTAGGCCTTCTTCTTGTCGACCTTCAGGATCTGGTTGCAGATCTCGACGCACTCGTTGCAGATGCAGATCTTCCCGGGGCCCGAGATGAGGTTCGTGACCATCGACTCGGCCTTCGTGCAGAAGGTGCAGAAGCGGCCTTCGCCCTTTTTCTTGCCAGTCATGAGCTCACTTCACTTATCGGCTTCGCCGGCCTTTTCCCTGCTGGAAACTGGGAACTGGGAGCTGGAAGCTGGAAGCTGGAAGCTGGAAGCTGGGAAGATCGCCTCAGCGATCCTCCCTCGCCGCCATATCCCCTTTGCCTTTTCCGTCGCCCTCGATGTCCTTCAGGGTCTCGACGACCTCGTCCACGATCCCGTACGCCTTCGCCTCCGCGGCGGACATGAACTTGTCGCGGTCGGAGTCCTTTTCGACGCGCGCGGCGGGCAGGCCCGTGTGCTTCGCGATGATCTCGTTGAGGCGCTTCTTGAGCGTGATGATCTCCTCGGCGTGGATCTTGATGTCGGAAGCCGTGCCCTGAGCGCCGCCCCAAGGCTGGTGGAGCATGACGCGCGAGTTCGGCAGCGCGTAGCGCTTCCCCTTCGTCCCCGCGGCCATGAGGATCGCCCCCATGCTCGCCGCCTGCCCGATGCAGTAGGTCGCCACGTCGCAGTGGACGAACTGCATGGTGTCGTAGATCGCCAGGCCCGCCATGACGCTCCCGCCCGGCGTGTTGATGTAGACGTTGATGTCCTGGCTCTTGTTCTCCATCTGGAGAAAGAGCATCTGGGCGATGACGAGGTTGGCGATGTAGTCGTCGATCGGGGTCCCGATGAAGATGATGCGGTCCTTGAGCAGGCGGGACCAGATGTCGTAGGCGCGCTCGCCGCGGCCCGTCTTCTCGATGACGATCGGAGTCAGATAACCCATGGATATTCCTCGCTGTGAACCGGACTAATCATAGCGGAGGGTTGAACATCCGCAAGGGATGATAGCTTCAAGCTTCGAGCTTCAGGCTTCGAGCTGCTGCAAGCTTGGCGCTGCTTGAAGCTCGGACCTCGACGCTGAAAGCTGGCTCCGGTCTACTCGACTGTGGCCTTGGAAATGAGGAACTCTCTCGCGGCTTCCTCTCTCATGGATCTCCGCAAGGGCGCGATCAGCTCCTGCTCCTCGAGCCAGGCGCGCATTTCGTGGGGATGGCGGCCCGACTGCCCCGCCATGGCCTGGATCCGCGCGTCGACCTCGTCCTCCGTGACGAAGATCTTCTCCTTCTGGGCGACGTGCTCGAGGACGAACCGTTCCTTCAGGTTGCGCATCATGGCCTCGCGGGACGCCTCGGTGTGCTTCTTGATCGCCTCCTCGATCTCCTCCTCCTTGGCGCCGCGCATGAGGAGCTGGGTGCGGGCCCGGTCCTGGGCCTCCTTGGTGCTCGCGGTCACGAGGCCCTCGGGAAGGGGGAAGTCGTTCTCCTTGAGGATCTGGTCGAGGATCTGCGCGGACTGCGCGGAGCGGGACTCGCGCTCCTTCCCGCGGAGGATCTGCTTGCGGAGTTCGTCCTTCAGCTCGTCCACCGTGTCCATGTCGAAGGTCTTGGCAAAGGCGGCGTCCATCTCGGGAAGCCGGCGGCGCTTCACCGCCTTGATCTTCGCCGTGATCGTCCCCTTCTTGCCGGCGATCGAGGCGTCGGGATGATCGTCGGCCACGGAGAGCGGATATTCCACGGTGTCGCCCGCCTTTTTCCCGACGATCGCCTTGTGGAAATCGGGGAGCGCCGTGCCGTGGAAGGAGATCCCTTCGTTGAGGACGAGCGCGTTGTTCTCGATCTGCTGCTTCACCGCGCCGTCGACGCGCAGCTCGAAGTCGCAGATGACCTGGTCGCCCTCCGCGGCCGGGCCGTCGACGGGGACGAGCTCCGCCCGCTCCTCGCGGAGGTGCCGGAGCTCCTCGTCGATCTCGGCGTCCGCGACGGCGGCCTCCGACTTCTTGACCTTGAGGCCGACGTAGTTCTTCACCTCGATCTTCGGCTTGACCTCGATGGTGACTTCGTACGCGAAGGGGGCGTTGTCCTTCACTTCGACTTTTTCGACGTCGATGTCGGGCTCGCCGAGGGGATCCAGACTGTGGGTTTCCTTGACCTCCTCGAACGAGGAGTTCAGGAGTTCGAACTTGAGGTCCTCGAGGAGCGCCTTGCCGAACTTGCGCTCGAGGATGGGCCGCGGTGCGTGGCCCTTGCGGAACCCCGGCAGCTCGGCCGTCTGGGCCAGCTCGCGGAACTTGTCTTCGACGCGCTCGTGGACCTTGGCGGCCTCGACCTCGACGCGGACCTTCAGCTTGCAGGGGCCGACCTCGGCGATCTCCGCCTTCGGTTCGAGTTTCTTCTTTTCTTCGGTGGCCGGGGCCATCAATCCTCCGTTGCGGGGCCGGTATTCTAGAGACGAGCCGACCTTAATGCAACGAGCAGACCAAAGAGCAGACCAAAGAGTCATGGGTCGGGAGTCGAGCGTCGGGAGTCGAAGAAAGAAGTCGCGAGTCGACGGTCACGCGTCACGAGTCTCGAGTGCTGCGGTGAATGCCCACGCGGAACGGTATCATGAGGAAATGGAAACGGGACCCCGCGCAAATCGGCGATGGAGTCCGGCGGAGTCCGCCGACCGGATCCTTGCTTTCCTGGGACTCTTGCTCGGGGTTATCTCCTTTTCAATCGCGTTCTACCTTAGAGTCAGAGGGTCGCCTCAGCATGCCGGTGGGGAGGGGGCGGCCTACAATTGGATGCTCTTTGCGGGCCCCGCGCTGATTTTCGGCATTCTGGGAAGCCTCGTTGGTTTGTCCGGCGTGGTCATTCGGTGCATAGGTCGCCAATTTCCCACTCGGGGGTTGATCATCATGGTCCTTGGTGCGGTATCCGTCGCCTTGCTCCTGATTCACTAGGAGTGGCCGAGCCTCAGTGATGCGCTCGGGCAAGAATCAAACTAGGATTGTGTCCACGGTGATTGTCGAAGGGAGCTCGTAATGGCGACCCCGACGGAATCCAAGTCGAGGGCGTCCCGCGTCTTCTGCGTCGTGTCGGTGATCGTGGGCCTTCTCGCGATCGCGGCCAGACTGGCGTACGAGGTGTCGCAGGCGGACTTGGGATCAAACCTGGGGCTCGACGCGCCGGGGACGCGCGACTTCCTCCATTGGGCGTCGCTCCCGGTCGCTGTCCTTGGATTGTGCGCCGCTATCACCGCGTTCGCCGTCGCCCCGAGCTGGAAGTTGCGCTTCGGCTCGCCCCTGCCGGGGTTCATCCTGAACGGAGCCGCGATCGCGTGGTGGTGCTGGGCGTTTGCGTGACCGCTTCGAGACTCGGCGTAGGTTTCCCGCTCCACCCGGACCTGGAGTACCTCGAGCTCGCCCGCGACATCATCGAGCGCGACGTCGATTACTACGAAGTCAATCCGGAAACGCTCTGGCGTCGGCGCGACGGGCGCCTCGAGCGGAACGATTACCACGATCTCTTCCACAAGTTCCTGGAAGCGTCCCGGAAACCCTTCGTCGCCCACGGGCTCGAGTTCTCGCTCGGCACGCCCCTCGACGAGGAGGGCGAGGCGGCCCGCGTCGCCCAATGGCTGGAGCGGCTCCGCGACGATCACGCGCGGTTCGGCTTCGCGTGGATGAGCGAGCACCTGGGCTGGACCACGTCGCGCGGGCTCCAGGCGACGCTCCCGTTGCCGCTCCCGCACCATCCCGAAGCGGTCGCGGCCGTCGCGGAGCGGATGCGCCTCCTGCAATCGGTCGTGCCGACGGCGCTCTTCGAGAACTGGGCGACGACCTTCGTGCTCGACGACCCGGCGCGCGATCCGGAATTCTTTAACGCGATCGCGCGCACGGCGGACTGCGGTTTTCTCCTCGACCTCCACAACGCGTGGACGCAGTGCGTCAACTTCGGACTCGACGCGCGGGACTACGTGGGGCGCCTCGATCTCGACCGCGTCGTCCAGATCCACGTCAGCGGGGGGAGCATGAGCGAGCCCCGCCTGCTCGCGTCGCGTCGGTCCATGCGGATGGACTCGCACGACGGCCCGGTGCCCGAGGAAGTGTGGGCGCTCCTGGAGCACATCTTGCCCCGTTGCCGCAATGCCCGGGGAGTCGTCGTGGAGCGCCTGAACGGAACGTTCGGGGCGAAGGATGTCCCCGCGCTGGCGGGTGAGGTGCGCCGCGCGAAGGAACTCTTCCCGTGCTGAGGGAACTTCAGGGCCGCCTGATCCGGGCCGTCCTGGACGGCACGCCCTTCGAGGGAGTCGATCCCGACGGGCTCGAGCTGACGCGGCTGATCGTGAAAAAGCTCCGGTTCGAATTGATCGTGCGGGGCGATTCGAAAATGGAAGCGTGGTTCGATGCCCATCCCGAGGCTTTCACGGAGGCGTTCAAGGCCTATGACCGCGAGGTCCCGCCCCGCTCGTGGTTCCCCCGTGAGGAGGCGGAGAAATTCCGGGCCTGGTGCCGCGGAAAAAACTTCACCGTCGAGGGTCCGGGCGCGTCCAAAGAGGTATGAGCCTCGCCCGCCGCGACTTTCTTCGAATTGCCGCCGGATCTCCGTTCGTTTTCGGCTTGGCCGACCTTCTCGGCCAGGAGGCTCCGCGCCGCCGCGCGGGTCCGGCGTGGTGGGAGGAGGCGCTTCGCCGCATGAAGGAGGGCGACCGGCCGGCCCTGGTATTCGTCGCTCCGGCGACGGACGAAGGATCCGCCCCCATGGCCAGGGCCCTCATGGACCTGCTCGAGAGCGGCGATTCCCGGGCCCAGGAAATCTTCTGTTCGGCGGTCACCATTTGCCTCGGACCCGAGGCGGCCCGCGCCTGCCTGCCCGAGTCGTCGACGCCGGGCAAGGTTCTCATCCTGGATTCCGCGGGTCTCGTTCTCTCTTCGACGGACCTGAAGCTCGAGACCCTGAAAGATCCCGCGAGCTTCTTCGAAGCATTCGACAAGCCGCTTCACGGGGAGGGACGCGCGCGTCTCGCCAAGAGGGCGGAGGCGGTCCGGGGGAAGCTGAAGGCCGATGAGAAAAGCGCGTTGGAGTCGCTGGAGGCCGAGGAGCTTAAGGAACGGGAAAAGGCCACGGTCGTGCTCCTGATGAACGCCGAGGCCCTGATGCCGCTCCTGGTTTTCGAGCGTGGAAACTCGGCGACGGTGGAGCGGGCGGCGCGACTGCGCAGCCTGATCGACACGTACTTCGCAAAATGCCAGGAGAAGACCCCGGGACCGAGGCTCCCCTTCGGAACCCGCATCGCCCCCGGCCACGGTTGCGGAGTGGAGCGCGAGGACGTTTCCGTGCAATGCGGGATGGCCCAACTCGAGGGAAAGGGGCAGCGATTGCTGCTGCTCCTGAAGGAGTGACGTCCGACCGATTCCGGGAACCTCGGCCCTCGGCCCACGTCTAATGGGGCATGACCATGGATCGGCGGACGTTCCTCATGGCGGCGGTCGCGGCGCCATGCATATTTGGGCTGCGCGAACTCTTCGGACAGGATACTGTCGCGACCTCGACCTCACCCGGATGGTTCAAGGACGCCCTCGCCCGGATGAAGGAACGGAAGCTCCATGGCGTCGTCCTGATCGCGCCGGCCGGCCTGGCCGAGGAAAAGGCGCTCGGCATGGCGCTCTGGGACCTTCTCGACGGTGACCACGCCGCGGCGCACGAGCTATTCACCGGCGGGGTCTTCATCGGGATGTCTCCGCAGATCGCCGCGGCCTGCGGCCTCCGCAAGGAGGGCGAGAAGGAAAACCGCATCCTCCTCGATCCCGAGGGCGCCCGGATCGCGGCCGAAGTATTCGCGCCCGAGGCGCTCAAGTCGGGCGACGCCTTCGCCGCGTCGTTCGAGCCGTTCCTGCTCGGCAAGGACGCGGAACGGCTGAAGTCGCGGGCGGAAGAGCTGCTCAAGAGAGCGCCGGACGAGCTCCGCTCAGCTCTTCGGGAGCTCGGCGGGGAAGACATCGAAATCCGCGAGCGGGCCGCCGTCACCCTCCAGCCCTATGCGGCCGACTATCACCCTCTATTTGCCTGGCTCCGGAGAAGCGCGCCGGATGCGGAAGTCCGGTCGGCGCTCAGGTCGATCCTCGAGCGGCTCTACCAGTCGGCCAAGAAGGACGACTTCGGTCCGCGCCTCCCTTTCGGCACGCGGGTGCCGAAGTTCACGAGCGGCGGCTGTGGCGGAATGCGCGAAGTAGCCGAGAATGGAGAGGATACGGGCTCGATGGTCGCCTGCGGCCGGGGGAGCATCGAAGCGCCGAAGGTCCGGATGTTCCTGAAATTCCTGACGAAGTAGGAGACTCGGCCGTGGATCGTCGCGCCTTTCTCTCGATTCTCGCCGGCTCGCCGCTCATTTTCGGATTACGTGAACTCCTGGCCCAGGACCGCGCTCCGGATTTCTTCGCCAACGCCCTGAAGCGGATGAAGGAAACGCGCCGGTACGGGGTCGTCCTCGTGGTTCCCTCCGACAAGGACGCCCAGAAGCGGATGGGCGAGGGCCTGCTGGCCCGGCTCGCCACGGGTTCCAAGGGCGGGAGCGAGGGTTTCGAGATTTTCTGCGCCACCGTGCTCATCTGCCTGAACGAAGCGAAGGCGCGCGACATCAGCGACGGAAAACCGGCGGGGGAGGGCGTACTCCGCATCCTGCTCAATTCCGAGGGGAAGAAGGTCGCGGCCGATCGGATCAAGCTTGCCACCCTCGAGAATGCCGGCCTCTTCCGCGAGTCCTTCGCGAAGTTCATCCACGGAGAGGATGGCGCCCGCCTTCGCGATCACGCCCGCGCGATCGAAAAGGAAATGTCGGACGAACTCAAACAAGCCGTCGCGCGCCTCGGCGGGGAACCCGCCGAGGCCCGTGCGGCCATGGATCTTCTCAAGGCGAAGGCCGATTCCATCGCGCCGTGGCTTGTGCACAGGGAGCTGGAGAAGGGCGGGGGACCCTTCCGGGCCGTCCTCTGGGAGTACTATCTCGATCAGGCGGGCAAGGACCCCGAACCCTGCCTTCCCTTCGGGGTCCGGGTGGAGCGTGTCTCCGTCGATGACCCCTGCCCTCCGTGCGGGATGGCCGCCTACCGCGGCAGCGCGTACCGATTCCTCTCCTTCTACGAGAAGTAGCGCTCCTTCCTTCTGGCTTGAAGCTTGGAGCTTGAAGCTTGAAGCTTCGGGCGGCCCTATAATGCGCTCGTGAATCTCGACGAATTGAGAGCCAAAGCCGCCGCGCTCGCCGAAACTCCCGGCGTGTACTTCATGAAGGACGCCCGCGGGCGCGTCCTCTACATCGGCAAGGCGCGCAGTCTCCGCGACCGCGTCTCCACCTACTTCCACCCCAATCCGGACATCGAGCCGCGCCTCCAGTCGATGATCTCCCAGGTCCGCGACTT
>DATHFI010000289.1:0-4722 GCA_035490275.1 Planctomycetota bacterium | reverse complement strand
GCGTACCGGATCTCCTCGCCGGAGTAACCGAGGTCGAGCAGGTCCTGGATCGTGAAGAACGTGCCCTCCGACTTTGACATCTTCTTCCCGTCCCACAGCAGGTGGCGGGCGTGCATCCAGTACTTCACGAAGGGCTTCCCGTTGACCGCTTCGCTCTGGGCGATCTCGCACTCGTGGTGCGGAAAGATGTTGTCCTCGCCCCCCGTGTGCAGGTCGAAGGTGTCGCCGAGGTACTTGCGCGACATCGCCGAGCACTCGATGTGCCAGCCGGGAAACCCGCGCCCCCAGGGCGAGTCGAACTGCATGAGGTGATTGGGATCGGTCTTCCACAAGGCGAAGTCCGCGGGGTGGCGCTTCTCCGGATGGGGCTCGACGCGCGCGCCCGACTTGATCTGCTCCAGCGTGTTGCCCGAGAGCCGTCCATAGCCGGGGAACTGCGAGACGTCGTAATAGATGTTGCCGCCCACGCGGTAGGCGATCCCCTTCTCGAGCAGCTTCGCGATCATCTCGATCATCTCGGGGACATGGGCCGTCGCGCGCGGATAGTGGTGGGCGTCGAGGAAGTTCAGCGCCTTCCGCGCCTCGTGGAACTCCTTGAGGTAATGCTCGGCGACCTGGTACGGGTCCGAGACCTTCACGCCCTTTTCGCGGAGGCGCCGCAGGCCTTCCTCCATCTTGTCGCCGCCCGCCTCGACCTGGTCCTGCGTCAGGTGGCCGACGTCGGTGACGTTCATCACCTGCGTCACCTTCAGCCGGCGGTACTCGAGATAGCGCCGCAGCGTGTCGGCGAAGGCGAAGGTCCGGAAATTGCCGACATGGGGGGAGTCGTAGACCGTCGGCCCGCAGTTGTACATGCCGACATGGCCTGCCTTGAGGGGTACGAAGGCCTCAAGGGATTTCGAGAGCGTGTTGTAAACCTTCATGGCGTCACAGACTTCAGACTTCGGACCTCAGACTTCAGCAGGTCATCCGTCATCGGTCATCCGTCATCAGGCTTTGGTCAGCTCAACGACAGCGAAGCACGCGATCGCTTCGCGATTGCCGACGGGTCCCAGACCCTCCGCCGTCTTCGCTTTCACGTTGACCGGCGCGCCGCCGAGGAGCTTCGACACGTTGGTGGCGATGTCGCGCTTTCGCGGCCCCAACTTCGGTTCCTCGGCGACCAGGGTCACATCGACGTTCACGATCCGCCATTCGCCGACATCGTGAAGGACCGACGCGAGCATTTTCGCGCTCGCGATGCCCTTGAACTTGGGATCGGAATCGGGAAACCGGTCGCCGATGTCCCCCTTCCCCGCCGCGCCGAGCAGCGCGTCGATCACCGCGTGCAGGAGGATGTCGCCGTCCGAGTGGCCCTCGAGCCCGCGAGGGTGGTCGATCTTGAGCCCTCCGAGCAGGAGGGGCCGACCCGCCACCAGCCGGTGGATGTCGAAGCCAAATCCCGTAGCCACAGGCGGTCGAGTATATCAGCCCGGCGCGGGACTACCCTTCGACTCCGCTGCGCTTCGCTCAGGGTAAGCGGCCCTGTAAGGTGCGAAATATCCCAGGGCCGCTTAAAGCGCCTGGAGGACGCCCGACAGCAGGGCGGTGCCGAAGATGCCGGCGATGAGGCCCAGCGGGAGCCACGTGAAGAAAACCATCATGACTTTGAGCGCCCCGTGCCCGGGGGGCGAGACGTTCGTCACCCGCTGGACGTGCTCCGCCTCGCGCAGGTACTCCCAGTTCAGGAGCACCCCGGGCACCCAGAAGAGGAAGTAGGCGAGGAAGGTCGCGATCGCGGGGACGATGAATTGCCGGCGCCGGAGCGACGCCTCCTCCCGCTCCCGGCCCCGCTCGCGCTCGCGCGCCGCCACCAGCTCGTTTGCCGCCTCGTCCACCCAGAGGCCGCAGTGGCGGCACTTCCGGGCCTCGACCCAGATGCGCCGACCGCACGAGGGACAGAATTTCCGGGCGCGGCCGTCCGCCTCCGCCGGATCGGGATCCTCCAGGAACTCGACGTCGGGTCGTCCGGGCACGGGCGCCTCGACAACTACGGCGGTCGAAGCGTGGCGGCCCGCCTCGTCGTAGAAAAGGACCTCCAGCGTGAGCCGGCAACCCGGGCATTCGAAGCGCTCGCCCGACCATCCGCCGGGGACCGAGGTCCGGGCGCCGCACTCGGGGCACTCCGCCCGGTACTCGCCCGTCCGCGGGACGGGCCGGTACAAGTGGTCGAACCGGGCGAGTGCGGCGGTCGCATCCGGGAACCGGCGCGCCGGATCCTCCTCGAGGCACGAGAAGAGGAAGTCGTCCCATCCCGTCCCGAGCGCCGGGTTCGCGCGGGAGACGGGCTTGATCACGAAGGGCGCCTGGCCCGTGAGGAGCGCGTAGAAAACCTTGCCGAACGAGAAGACGTCGGCGGGCCGGCCGCAGCCGCGCAGGAACTCCGAGCGGAACCGCTCCGGTGCCGCATAGAGCGGGGCCGCCACGCCCATCGACTGCTCCTCGGCCGGGCCGGAAACCTCGATGTCGCGTACGCCCTCGTCGAAGAGCGCGCCGTACCCCACGTCGATGAGCTTCACGCCCCCGTCGGGCGCGACGAGGACGTTGCGCGGCGAGAGGTCGCCGTGGACGAATCCCCGGGCGTGGACGGCGGCGAGGGCCTGGAGGATCGACCGCGCGAGCGCCAGCCGCAGGTCGAGCGGGAGGCTGCCGTTCTGGACGGTGTCCTCCAGCGGCCGCGCGTCGAGCAGCTCCATCCGGAGGAAGGGAGGGTCGTGGTCGAACTCGACGGCCTCGATGCGCGGGAAGAAGGCGGCGTCCGGACCGGAGAGTCCGCCCAAGGCCTCCTGCGCGAAGACTTCGCGCCTGGGCGCGAGGGTGCGGCCCCGGGAACGGAAGACTTTCACGGCGACCGGGCGCCCCTCGAACTCGGCCTTCCATACGTCGCCGAAATGGCCTCCCCCGATCCGCTCGAGGAGGCGGTGGCCGTTGATCCTCGGCCCGGTTTGCGTGTCCGGCATGGCTGCGACCCGGATGACCCCTTACTTCGCTGGGAATTATACCACTCCTTAGACGAACGGGGTTTCGGGAACGTGACCCGGAATTGAAACCAACTTGGAATCAAGAATCAGAAATCAAGTATCAGGGGCCCGATCCGAAACACACGGCGGACGGAATTGTTTCCGGGGGCTGAATCGTCGTCTGGCGAAGCCACGCCGGCTCACGTCGCCGGGTCTTTCCCCCGGATTCCAGATTCCTGATTCCTGATTCCGGGCCGGGGGAAAGAGATTGCAACCCCGGCGCGAGGCCGGTATAAAGGCGGCGCCTCCGGACCGGAAAGAGCCGGACCGCAGAACTTTCCAGACGTCCGGGCGGTTCACGAGAGCGGATTACACCGGCGGAGATAGTGTCGCCGGACCCTCGGAAACACCGAATCGAGGAGCCGAAATGAAGATCGCCGCGGCCCAGATCAATCCGACCATCGGGGATTTCGACGGCAACCTCGATCGGATTCTCACCTTCGTCTCCCGCGCCCGCGAAATGGAGGCCCAGCTCGTCGTCTTCCCGGAAATGTGCCTGACGGGCTATCCGCCTTGGGACCTCCTCGAGCGCCCCTGGTTCGTGGACGCCAACCTCGCGGCCCTCGAGAAGCTCGCGAAGAAGATCAAGGACGTCGGGGTGATCGTGGGATTCGTCGACCGGAATACGTCCGAGGGCAAGCCGCTCTACAATGCCGCCGCGCTGATCGAGAACGGCGACATCTCGTACGTCTCCTACAAGTCGCTCCTCCCGACCTACGACGTCTTCGACGAGGACCGGTATTTCGAGCCCGCCGCGGGCACCGCGCCGGTCAAGTTCGGCTCGACCAAGATCGCGATGACGATCTGCGAGGATCTCTGGACCGACGAAGTCTGCGGCCCGCGCAAGCTCTACCACCGCGATCCGCTGGCCGACGTCTCCAAGAAGAAGATCGGGCTCATCATCAACATCGCGGCCTCGCCGTGGTGGCTGGGCAAGGAGAAGCTGCGGTACGAGCTGGCGAAAGCCAAGGCCCTCGAGCACAAGCTGCCGGTCCTGATGGTGAACCAGGTCGGGGGCAACGACGAGCTCGTCTTCGACGGGTCGAGCGTCTGCGTCAACGAGAAGGGCGAGGTCATCGCCCGCGCGAAGAGCTTCGAGGAAGACCTGATGATGGTCGACCTCCAGCACGGCGCCGGGGACTCCCACGGGAACGAGGGGAGCGACCCGGACATGATCTACCGGGCGCTCGTGCTCGGGACGCGCGACTATGCCCGCAAGTGCGGCTTCGCGAAGGCGGTCATCGGGCTCTCGGGCGGGCTCGACTCCGCCGTCGTCGCGTGCATCGCGGCCGAGGCGCTCGGAGCGGAGAACGTCCTCGGCGTCACGATGCCCACGGAGTTCTCGAGCCACGGATCGGTGCACGATTCCGAGGCGCTCGCGCGCGGGCTCGGCATCCAGCTGACGAACCTCTCCATCCAGGGCCTCTACAAGTCGTACCTCGCCGAGTTCGAGAAGCTCTTCGCGGGGAAGCCGAAGGACGTCACCGAGGAGAACCTGCAGGCGCGGATCCGCGGCAACATGCTCATGGCCATCTCGAACAAGCTCGGCCACCTCGTGCTCTCGACGGGGAACAAGAGCGAGATCGCGACCGGCTACACGACGCTCTACGGCGACATGTGCGGCGGCCTCGCGGTCATCTCGGACGTGCCCAAGACGATGATC
>DATHFI010000288.1:0-10555 GCA_035490275.1 Planctomycetota bacterium | reverse complement strand
CTCGAGCATCCGGTTGAGGGCATCCACGAGGTGGGCGAGTTCCGGTCCGCCGCCCGGGGCGGGTCCCAGAGTTTCGTCGCCGCTCCCGGTCAGGCTTCGGGCGCGCGCGGCGAGGTCTTCGATCGGCCGGGCGATGGAGTGGCCGAGGACGATTCCCGCCAGGGCGACGATCACCAGGCCCGCCGCGGCGATTCCCAGGAGAGGGAGGACGGCCGCGCGTTTCTGGTCGGCGAGCACCCCCGAGGGAAAGAAGAGGTAGCAGTCGCCGTCGCGGATGGCCAGGTAGCCGTTCCACGGAACGAACGTGTGTTCGGGGGGGCGGAACTCGCGGACCTGGCTTGCCTGGGGATCCGGGAGCGTGGTGAAGAGGGTCAGGTCGTCCTTCCGCACTACGGCCACGTCGGCCCGGTAGACGGTCTTGAGAAAGTTCGCGTAGGCCGGCTGGCGGGTGACTCCCTCGACTTTCCGGACGAGGTCGGCGAGGCTGCGGGCGCGGTCGCGGAGGTTCTCTTCGACGGACCTCGTGGTGAGGGCGAGGATGGCGACGGCGGTGGCGGCGTATGCCAGGGTGAAGAGCGCGACGAAGGGGAGGACGATCCGGCGGCGGAGGCCCATGTCCCCACTATAAGCCCCGCCCCGCGGCGGCGGCCACCTCAGGGCTTCTTCTCGCCGTCCTTCTTGTCCTCGGCCTTCATTCCCTGGTCTTCCTTGTCCTCCTCGGCCTGGATCTTCTTGAGGAAGGTGTCGTACCGCTGGAGGTTGGCGTTCGCTTCCTTGTAGGTGTTCGTCTTCAGCTTGGGGTCGTACTTCTTCCAGAGGGTGTTGATGGCCTTGCGGACGGGATCGATCAGTTCCCGCTTCCGCTTCAGTTTCTGGTCCTGGCTGGAATTGCCCTGGGGCACCCCGGGGGGCGGAGGTCCGTAGGAACCGCCTCCTCCGCTCCCCTCCTTGTCCTCGCGGATGGATTCCAGCTCGCCCAGGAACTCGATGAGGGGGCGGAGCATCCGGACGCTGTTGATATCCTCGATCGCCTCGATGGCCTCGCGGACGAGACCGGTGTTTTCGTTCGTGAACCAGGGCTTGAGGTCGGGGGCCATCCGGTGGAGGGCGACGGCGCCGAACTTCTCGAGGCATTTCTTCTGGAGCTGCTCGTCCTTCTGGCCCCGGGCGTTCGCGAGGAGCACGCGGCCCGCCTCGGCGTCCTTCTTGTACTTGCCCAGCGCCGCGGCGGCCTCCATCCGGACGTCGATCGATCGGTGATTGCCCAGCAGGTTGACCAGCTCGGCGCGGATGAGCGGATGGGGCTCGGCGCTCTCGAGCTTGTCCTGGATCGCCATGATGACGTCTTCGGCATTCTTCGCCTTGGAGCACGCCGCGCGATAGGCCTCGAGCGCGTTGCGGGCGGCGTCCTCCTTTTCCTTGGCCTCCTGCTTCGCCTTCTCCTTGTCGGCCTTGGGGTCGTCCTGGAGCGCCGCGGCGGGAAGGGCCAGGAGCGCCGCGAACAGCAGGGCCAGACTCTTCACCATGATGCGACCTCCCTCAATGACGCGGATTATACATCCCGCGCGGGCCAAGTATTGCAACGACATGAGATTCCGGGCGCCGCGGAAAATAAAAAAGCCGGGTGGGGGAAGTCCACCCGGCCCTTGGAGAGAGGGAGACCGGAGCCGCGGGGGCGGCTCCAATCCATAGCTTATAGATATACCGGGGGTATGTCAGAATGGGACACAGACTGGGAACCCGGACAGACTTCAGACCTCAGACATCAGACATCAGACTTCAGAGGGAGTTGATGGTCCTCAGTCGGCGGAAGTTCTCAGCGGGCTTGGCCTGAAGTCTGAAGTCCGCGGCCTGAGGTCTCACTCTTGCAGCTCGACATTCCAGTACGCCTCGCTGAGGAAGTCCTTCCACGACTGCCGGAAGTCGCCGATGCGGATGGTGAAGTGGGGCTTCCACGCCGGCTTGACCGGCGTCGACCGGAGGGTCATGCGGGCCTCGGACGGGGTGCGGTTCGCCTTCCGGGCGTTGCAGGGGACGCACGACAGGACGCAGTTCGTCCACGTCGAGGTGCCCCCGTGCGCGCGGGGGACGATGTGGTCGATCGTCAGCTCCGGGGTCCCGGGCCGGGCGCCGCAGTACTGGCAGCGGTTGCGGTCCCGCTTGAAGAGGTTCCGCCGCGAGAAGACGACGTCGCGGTCGGGGATCTTGTTGTAAACCGTCAGCAGGATGACCTCGGGGACCCGCAGCCTGAGACGCACGGTCCGGACATGGGGCTCTTGCTCGGTGGCCCGGATCTCGGACCAGGAGGCGAAATCGAAGGTCCGGTAGGTCGCCGGCTCGACCGCCCGGGCCGCGCCGCGGACCATGAGGCAAAACGCCTGGCGCACCGAGGTGGTGCGGATCGGCACCCACCCCCGGTTCAAGACCAGCGCGGGGAGGTCCAGGACGGCGCTCATGAGAGACCGGCAATTGTAAGAAGAAGGGCCTCACGAGTTCAACAGGGGCGCTTGCCGGGTGGTGGCTCAGTTTCCAGATTCCAGATCCCCGATCCCAGTTACCGAAGTTGCGAGCTTCGAGTCCGCGTTTTCGAACGCATCCGAAGAACACAGGGTCGTTAAACTGGAAGCTGGAAGCTTCGGGAGGCCGGAATCTGGGGTCTGGAATCTTGAACCTGAGCCGCTACCCGCCGATCCCGTCGGAGGCGGGCAGGGCGACCCGGAAGATCGACCCCTTCCCCATCTCCGACTCCACCCAGATCCGGCCTCCGTGCCGCTCGACGATTTTCTTGCAGAGGGCCAGCCCGAGACCCGATCCCTGGAACCGGACGCGGGAGTGAAGCCTCTGGAAGAGGATGAAAAGGCGCGAGTGATAGGCGGGGTCGATCCCGATCCCGTTGTCCGCGACCGAGACCACCCACTCCCGCTCCCGGCGTTCCGCCTTGATCCGGATCTCGGGCGGCCGCTTGTCGCGGAACTTGATCGCGTTGTGAATGAGGTTTTGAAAGGCCTGCGTCAGGAGCGACGACTGGCCGATGACGGTGGGCAGCTCCCCGCGGGTCACGACGGCGCCCGCCTCCTTGGCCAGGACCTCGAGATTGGCCAGGGCGTTGTCCACGACGGAGTTGAGCGCCACGGGCCGCAGGGTCGCGGGCTTGACGTCCACCCGCGAATAGGCGAGGAGGTCCTGGATCATCGCCTGCATGCGGTGGGCCCCCTCGGCGGCGTACCGGATGAACTCGTCCGCGTTCGCGTCGAGCTTCCCCTGGTAGCGCCGCTTGATGAGCTGGACGTAGCTCGAGACCATCCGGAGCGGCTCCTGCAGGTCGTGCGAGGCGGCGTACGCGAACCGTTCCAGCTCCTCGTTGGACCGGGCCAGCTCCTTGGCGCGCAGGACCATCTCCTCCTCGGTGCGCTTCAGGTCCGAGATGTCGAGGGCGGTGCCGACAATGCGGTAGACGTTGCCGTCGCGGTCCTTGACGGGCCAGCCGCGGTCGAGGATCCAGACGGCCGATCCGTCGGGCCGGATGATCCGGTACGCCTCGCCGTACGCTTCCTGGGTTTGATTCGGGGGAAGCGCCTTCAGGGCGCGGGGCCGGTCCTCCGGATGGATCGCGTCGAACCATGTGGCCGGATCGGCCAGGAGCGTCTCGACCGGCCGGCCCCAGATCCGCTCATACCCGGGGCTGACGTAGTACATCCGCCGCCGCTGCGGGTCGATCATCCAGAAGACCTCGTTGATGTGGTCGGCCATGAGCCGGAAGCGCTCCTCGCTTCCGCGCAGGGCCTCCTCGGCGAGTTTCCGACCCGTGATGTCCTGGCAGACGCCGATCATCCGGACCGGTTTCTTGTCGGAATTGCGCTCGATCTCCGCCCGCTGGTGCACCCAGCGGAGGGCCCCGTCGGGCCGGACGATCCGGTGCTCCACGTCGTAGGGGCGCCGGCCCTCGGCGGCCGCCTGCGATTCGGCCCGGACGAAGGGCAGGTCCTCGGGATGGACCCGGGCGAAGTAATTCTCGGCGCGCCCGTCGAGGGAGGACTCGTCCATGCCGAAGATCCGGTAGGTTTCCCGGGACCAGACGAGGCGCCCGTCGCCCTCGAGGTCCGAGACCCAATACCCGACGTGCGCCACCTCTTCCGCCTTCTCCAGGAAGAACCGGTTCTGCTTCGCCTGGTCCTCTGACAATCGGCGGTCCGTGATGTCGATGCACGATCCGAGGAATCCTTGGAACCCGCCGTCGGCGGCGAAGCGGGGCATGCCCGTGGTGAAGATCCACCGGTACTCGCCGTCGTGCCTCCGGAGGCGGCCATCGATCCGGAATGGGATGTGGGAGTCGAAGGATCTCGTGGAGATGTCCAGCCAGCGCTTCCGGTCCTCGGGATGGATCCCGCGCGTCCACCCGTCGCCCACCTCCTCCTCGAGGGTGCGCCCCGTGAACTGGAGCCATCCCCGGTTGAAAAAGGTGTGCTTCCCGTCGGTCTCCTGGACCCAGATCATCACGGGGGCCGCGTCCGCGAGGTCGGGCGGCGGCGGTCGGGGTTTCAAGCGTTCATCTCCGGCTCGGCGTACTTCTTGAAGCACTCGGGGCAGATGCTGTGGCTGAACCGCATGTCGGAGGCTTTCGCGAGGTACCCCTCCACCTGCTCCCAGTAATTCTGGTCGTTGCGGATTTTCTTGCAGTAGCTGCAGATGGGAAGGAGGCCCTGGAGCTGCTTCACCTTCTGGAGGGCCGACTCCAGCTCGCCCACGCGGTCGGCCAGCCGCCTCTGGAGGGTCACGATCCGCGCCCCGACGTCGACCCGGGCCTGCAGCTCGGCGGGGTTGAACGGCTTCACGATGTAGTCGTCGGCCCCGGCGGCGAGCCCCTCGAGGAGATCCTGGGTGCCGTCGCGCGATGTCAGCAGGATGAGGTACGTCGAGAGGCCGGGAATCGCCCGCGCCTCCCGGCAGACGTCGATCCCGTTCAGGCCGGGCATCATCCAGTCCAGGATGGCGATCTCAGGGTGCGCGGGCTCGCGGAGGACCCGGAGCGCCTCGTCGCCGGCGGAGCAGGCGACGATCTCGTTGCCCTCCTTCGTGAGCACGGTCTTCAGGAGGTGGAGGGAGAATCGTTCGTCGTCCGCGATCAGGATCCTCATGTCGATGCCTCGGTTCGTTCCCGCCCCCGCGGCCCATCCAGGACCTCCCGCACGCGCCGGGCCAGGGTCCCGGCCGTGAAGGGTTTCACCAGGAGGTCCCTTCCCTGGAGCAGGGTCCCCTGGTCCGCCAAGTTGCGGTCGGTGTATCCCGAGAGAAAGAGTACCTTCATTTTCGGGCGCGGGGTCGAGAGGCGCTCGGCGAGAACATCGCCGGTCATGGTCGGCATGACCACGTCCGTCAGGAGGAGGTCGATCACCCCCCCATGGGCTTCGGAAACCTGGAGCCCGTGAAGTCCGTTCGTCGCCTCCAGGACCGCGTACCCCAGCTTCTTCAGGATGGTCCGGCCGACCGTCCGTACCGACTCCTCGTCCTCGACCAGGAGGATCGTCTCCGTCCCCCGCGGCAACTCGGAGCGCGGCTCCGCCGGGCGGAGCGGCACTGCCGGGGCCTCCACCTGGGGAAGGATGATGAGGAAAACCGAACCCCGGCCGCGGACGCTGGCCGCCCAGATGTATCCGCCGCTCTGCTTGACGATGCCGTAGCAGGTGGAGAGGCCGAGCCCCGTCCCCTTCCCCCGTTCCTTCGTCGTGAAGAAGGGCTCGAAGAGATGGGAGAGCGTCTCGGGATCCATGCCGATTCCCGTGTCGGACACCGCGGCCATCGTGTAGGCGCCGGGAGCCACCGAATATTTTTCGCGCACCTGCGGCTCGGCGTAGACGACGTTCGACGTCTCGACCGTCAGCTTGCCCCCGTTCGGCATCGCGTCCCGCGCGTTGACGGCGAGGTTCATCAGGACCTGCTCGATCTGCCCCGGATCGACCAGGACCCGCCCCAGGTCCGGGCCGAGGACCGTCCTCAGCTCGATGTCCTCCCCGATGACGCGACGGAGCATCTTCTCCAGGTTGGAGATCAGCTCGTTCAGATCGAGGACGGCCGGTTGGAGGATCTGGCGGCGGCTGAAGGCGAGCAGCTGCCGCGTGAGGGTGGCGGCCCGCTCGCCGGCCCGGTAGATTTCCTTGAGGTCGGCGTGCGCGGGATCCCGGGGATCTGTCTGGCCGATGAGCAGTTCCGAGTACCCCATGATGGTCGTCAGGAGGTTGTTGAAGTCGTGGGCGACGCCCCCGGCGAGCCGCCCGATGGCCTCCAGCTTCTGGGCCTGGCGGAGGGCGTCCTGGCTTTG
Source organism: Planctomycetota bacterium (assembly GCA_035490275.1). Lineage (GTDB taxonomy): Bacteria > Planctomycetota > MHYJ01 > MHYJ01 > JACPRB01 > DASRJF01. The sequence goes on along the minus strand of DATHFI010000288.1, from coordinate 4,239 downwards.
GCGGAGGGACTCGTCGCCACGCTTCCGCTGGATGGCCGCGGCGAGCACATGGGCGACCCCTTGGAGGAAATGGGCGTCGTCCTCGGAGAATTCGTGCCGGCGCCTGGAGTGGACGGCGAGGACGCCGAAGGGGTGTCCGCGCCCGGGAATGCAGACGCTCATGCCGCTCTCCACGCCGTGGGCGTGCAGGATCGAAGACCCGGGGAACCGGCTCCCCGATTTCAGGTCCTCCACGATCACGGGCCCGGCCGTCTCGATCGTGAATCCGGCCTGCGACTCCCGGCCGGCGGGGACGCGGGCGGCGCCCACGAGTCCGTCGCTCCAACCCACCCCGGCCTTCAACAGCAGAGCTCCCTCCCCCGGAAGGAGCTCCAGCGCCTGGGAGAATTCCACGCCGAGGGTGCGGGCGACCGATTCGGCGGCCTCCCGGAGCAGCGCCTCGAGATCTTCCTCCTCGAGGGCGCGCCGGCCGATGTCGGCGACGGCCGCCTGCTGGCGCGCGCGGGCCGCGAGCTTCTTCGTCTCGTCGCGCGGCGGCGGGGCTTGGGTCATGGCGTCCTCAAGTCTAGCGCAAAAGTGAACCTGCGCGCAGGCCCGGGCCGGAGGCGCCATGACCGCCGGTCATCTCCGCTTCAGGAGCCGGCGCACGCGGACATGCAGCTCTCCCGGCGAAAAGGGCTTGGCGACGTAGTCGTCGGCCCCCAGCTGGAAACCGCGCAGGACGTGCTCCTCGCTTCCCATCGCGGTGAGCATGACGACCGGCACGCGCGCGTACGCCGAGATGCTGCGGAGTTTCGCGAGAAGGTCGAAGCCGTTCATCCCCGGCATCTGCACGTCGAGGATCGCCAGGGCGTAGGGCGTCTTCGTCGCCCCGGCCAGGGCCGACTCGCCGTCCGGGAAATGATCCACCTCGATTCCCTCGCGCCCCAGCCAGTGCTGGACGACCGCGGCGATCTGGGGGTCGTCGTCGGCGATCATGACCCTGGACTTGGGGGGGGCGTAGCTCTCGCGGGCCCCGACGACGCGGTTGCGGCCCTCCGCCTTGGCCAGGTACAGGAAGCGGTCGGCCTGGGCGACGGCCTCGTCCAGGGTCGCGGTCTCGCCGACGTCGACGATCCCGGCGGAAAAGGTCACCTGGAAGGTCCGGCCGTCCGACGCCGCGAACGGGACACGGCGGAACGACTCCAGGATTTTTTCGAGGGCCACGACCCCGCCCGCCTTGCCGGTGTGAGGCAGGAGGACGACGAACTCCTCGCCGCCCCACCGGGCCGCGAGGTCGGAGGCCCGCAGGGCCCCCTTGAGCATCGTGGCGAGGCGGCGCAGGACCTCGTCTCCCGCGGCGTGCCCGTACGTGTCGTTCACGGACTTGAACCCGTCCAGGTCCAGGAAGGCGAGGGCCAGGGGTTGGCGGTGACGGATCGAAAGCGCCCGGATCCGGTCGAACCACTCCTTGAACAGGGCCCGGTTCGACAGCCCGGTGAGCGCGTCGTGGTAGGCCTCCCGGGCGGCCGGGGCTTCGGGCTTCAGTCGCGCCTCGACCAGGGATGCGACCACCGCCGGCTCGACCGGTTTCTCCACGAACCCGTCCACTCCGAGCGCGGCGCACTCCGTGCGTATGATTTCCCGGGCGAGGGCGGTCATCACGATGATGGGGACCGTGGACGTCCGGGGGTCGTCCCGGATCCGGGTGATGAGATTGCGGCCGTCCATGTCCGGCAGGACGAGATCGAGAAGCACGAGCTCCGGGGTTTTTTCCGCGAGAACCCGCTGGGCCGCCATGGCCGTGGTCGCCACGACGATCCGACGGTCGGGCCGCGCCAGTTTTTCCTCGAGGCGGGAAGCGGCGGCCGGGTCGCCGTCGATGATGAGCAACAGGCCCAAGTCCCGGGTCCCGGCGGACGCGACGATCCGCAGCACCTCGAGCAGGGCGGAGGCGCGGGTCCGGATTTCGGGATCGGGGGCGTACTCGAGGGCGCGCGCCGCTTCGGTGATTTCGGGGAATCCGAAGGTTCCCCCCGAGCCCGCGAGGGTGTGGGCGATCCGCCGGAGGGATTCGACCGCCTCCGCCGCCGGCCCGGCCGACGCGCCGACCAGCGCTTCGAGAGCCTTGATCCGGGGGGCCAGGCCTTCCCGGTACTTCCTCCTGAGTTCTTCCATGGGGTGGTCCGCGAAAGGGCCATTCTACCCCAACGTTCCCCGCTCGGAGGTGGAGACTCGCGGGAGTTTCAGCAGGTGTGCAAGGTGGACGGCGAGGGTTCGGGGTGCTCCTGGATTATTTTCGCGAACGTCTCCACGATGTCGCGGTCCCACCACCCGCGCCCCACTTCCTCCCGCATGATCGACAGGCACCGCTCGCGCGGGATGGCTTCCTTGTAGGGTCGCTTGGTATTGAGGGCGTCGTAGACGTCGACGACGCTGATGATCCGGACGAGGACGGGGACTTCCGCGCCCCGCCACCCGTCGGGGTATCCCGAGCCGTCGAGCTTCTCGTGGTGGTGGCGGACGAGGGGGAGGACTTTCTCCATGGTTTTCATGGGGCGGACGAGGTCGGACCCCACGACGGGGTGCGATTTCATCGTCGCGAACTCTTCCACGGTGAGCTTCCCCGGCTTGTGGAGGATGCCGTCGGGGACGGCGATCTTGCCCAGGTCGTGGAAAATTCCGGCGAGCCTCAGGGTGCCGATGTCGTTGTCGTTGATCCCCAGGGATTTTCCCACGCGGGTGGCGTATTCGCCGATCCGCCTTCCGTGGTCGTGCGTGTAGGCGTCGCGCCGCTCGACGACGAGGGCGATCCCCTCGAAGACCCTGGAGGAGTGCTCGAGCTCGTCGGTGTACTGTTTGAGCTTGGCGAGGGAGCCCACGCGGGTGGTCAGCTCGGTGATGTTGACGGGCTTGGCCAGGTAGTCGTCGGCGCCCAGCTCGACCGCCTTGACCTTGTCCGGGATCTGGTCGAGCGAGGTGACGATGACGACGGGGACGAGGCGGGTTTTCGGGTCGTGCTTGATCGTGCGGCAGACGGTGTAGCCGTCCATCTTGGGCATCTGGATGTCGAGGAGGACGATGTCGGGGGCTTCGCGGCCTATGGAGGCGAGCGCCTCCTCGCCGTCGGCGGCCTCGAGGACCTCGTAGCCGAGCGGCTCGAGGATCCGCCGCATGAAGCGTCGGTTGGGGGCCTCGTCATCGACAACCAGGATGCGGACCGTGCGCATCAGGGTGTCCCCGGGGTGCCCGACTTCATGAAGGCTTTTCCGGGGGCGCGTCGAGGATCAGCCGGATCTTCCGCACGAGCGCGTCGGCCGAGAAAGGCTTCTGGATGAAGTCTTTGTCCTCCGCCTCCAGTATACCCGCATCGGCCATCGCGCGGCCCGTGTACCCGGACATATAAAGGACTTTCGTCTTCGGCAGGACGCCCCCCAGTCTCCGCGCGAGCTCCCGTCCGCTCATGTAGGGCATGACGGAGTCGGTGAGCATGAGATGGATCTGCCCCTCGTGTTTCTGGGCGAGGGTCAGCGCCTCGGCGCCTTCGCGCGCCAGGAGCACGCGGAAGCCGCGGTGGATCAGGGTCTGGCTGATGAGGTCAAGGAGGCAGTTCTCGTCTTCCACGACGAGGATCGTTTCGCCTTCGCCGACCTGGCCGGACGGCTCGTGTTCGGAGGGGGGTTCCGTCGCGGGGAGATTCACCTGCGGGAGGTAGATCTTGAAGCAGGCGCCGCGGCCGGGCTCGCTGTAGGCCCAGATGTACCCGCCCGCCTGCTTGACGATGCCGTAGACGATCGACAGCCCCAGCCCCGTGCCCTTCCCCTTTTCCTTGGTGGTGAAGAAGGGCTCGAAGAGATGGGACTTCGTCTCGCCGTCCATCCCGATCCCCGTATCGCTCACCGCGAGGAGGACGTAGGGTCCCGGGCGGACCCCCGCGTGAAGCCGGGCGAAGGTGTCGTCGAGGTCCATGTTCATCGTCTCGATCGTCAGGAGGCCGCCCGTGGGCATGGCGTCGCGGGCGTTCACGGCGAGGTTGACGATGACCTGCTCGACCAGGCTCCGGTCGGCGCGGACCGTGGCGAGCGTGGCGTGCGTCGCGATGTTGAGGTCGATGTCCTCGCCGATGAGGCGCCGGAGCATGAATTCCATGTTCGCGGCGATGGCGTTCAGGTCGAGGAGGCCGGGCTGCCACTCCTGCTTGCGGCTGAAGGAGAGCAGCTGGCGGGTGAGCGAGGTGGCGCGGTAGCCGGCGGTGTTGAT
>DATHFI010000287.1:0-5217 GCA_035490275.1 Planctomycetota bacterium | reverse complement strand
AAAGACGGCGAGCCGTGGACCTATTATCCGCCTGCAGGACACACGGTGGCCTTCGTGGCTGTCCACGAGGGAACGCTCCGGACGCCCACGCCCGTCCCCCGCGGAGAGATCGCGGTCTTCGAGCCATCGGAGCGGCCGATCGAATTCGTCGCCGACGGGGCGACAGGATTCGTCCTCGGTTCGGCGGCGAAGCATCGGCACGATCTCGCGCTCGGCAACTACTCGGTCCACACCAGCGCCGAGACGCTGCGCCAGGGGGAGGCGGAGATTCGTCGCATCGGTCAGGAGCTCCGCGCCGATGGACCGCTGAAGCGCTGACCCCTGCCCGTTCGATTCACCCACAGTCACGAAAGGAAACTCCATGCTCAAGATCGGAATCATCACAGGGAGCACGCGCCCGAACCGGAGATCATCGGACGTTGCCAGGGGGGTGCTGGAGACGGCGCGGAAGCGCAGCGACGCCGAGTACGAGCTCGTCGACATCAAGGATTTCGAGCTTCCGTTGCTCGACGAACCGATGCCGCCCTCGATGGGCAAGTATCAACATCCGCACACGAAGCGGTGGGCCGCGAAGATCGCATCGCTGGACGCCTTCGTCTTCGTCTCGCCGGAGTACAACCACGGGATTCCGGCGGCCCTGAAGAACGCGATCGATTTCCTCTTCGCCGAATGGAAAGACAAAGCCGCGGGGTTCGTGAGCTACGGAGGTGCGGGCGGCGCGAGAGCGGTCGAGCAGTTGCGGCTCGTCCTGGCCGAGGTGCACGTCGCGACGGTTCGCGCGCAGGTGTTGCTCTCGATGATGACGGACTTCGAAAACTTCACGACGTTCAAGCCCGCGTCCCATCACGAGAAGTCCGTGGGAACCGTGCTGGACCAGGTGGTCGCCTGGGCCGGAGCGCTGAAACCGCTGCGCTGAAGGAAAACCGCATGAATGCAGGCAAGGCTGGAGCCCGGAGGATTCGTGTGGGCATCGCCCGCGACTATCGCGAGGGAACGCGGTTCTGCCCCACGTTCGACGACGCGGTCACCCGCCATCGCCTGCTGAACGCGGTCGAGACGGCTTCGGCAACCGGTCAGCGTCAAATGCTCGGTTGATCCGGCGAGGTACCGGACGATGCTGTGCGATTCTTCGAGCGCCGGCGGCCCAAGCATCCTGATGTGACGTCCAGAGATGTTGACCCGCCCCCCGACTCCGGGTGAAGCTCAGTGGGCCGCCCTCGGCGCCCGGCATTCAATCCGACTTTCCATGCCCCCAGCCACCTGCCAGCGCACGGAACGATCGCGGGGCGCGGCGCCTCCAACCCTACGCCTCGGCCGTTGTCGGGTCGATGACCGCGCGGACCTGCTGGATCTTGTTGGCGGGGAAGCTCCCGCACTCAGCGTGCCTCTGGATGATCGCGACATCGCGCGCGTTATAGACGCAGTAGATCTTGTCGTCGACGACATAGCTATGAAGCCATTGGATGTCGGGACCCAGATCGCGCAGGATGCCGACGGACTTCTCCGCGACGGCCTTCAATTCGGCTTTGGACAGCTTGCCGGCCCCCGGGAGTTCGCGCTCAATGACGTACTTGGGCATTGCTTCACCTCCTCGTTCTCGGTATTATACATACTAACGGTATGTAGTATACATACCAACGGTATGTCTGTCAAGAATCCACTATCGAAATTCAAGCAGGCGGAGGCGACCCGCGCCAGGCTGGTCGCGGTCGCGCGGCGCCTCTTCGCACGCCGCGGTTACCCAGGAGTGTCGGTCGACGAGATCGTGGAGGCCGCCGGTGTCACCAAGGGCGCGCTCTACCACCACTTCCCCGACAAGCTGCAGCTCTTCCAGGCGGTGGTCGAACAGATCGAGAAGGAAATCTCCGAGCGCCTGGCCGCGGCATCCTCGCGCCCCGGCGACGCATCGGAGCGGCTGCGCGCGGCGTGCGAGGCCTACCTGGACGCGTGCGTGGAGGAGGAGGTCGGGCGGATCGTCGTCCTCGACTCTCCCGCGGTGTTCGGCTGGGATGCGTGGTGCAAGCTCCATCGAGGGTGCGGCCTCGACCTGTTCGTCGAGCGCCTCCGCGCCGTTTTAAACGGCGACGCGGGCGTCGAGGCCACCGCGCAGATGCTGCTTGGAGCGCTGAATGTCGCGGGTCGCGTAATCGCGCAGGCAAGCGACCGCAACGCGGCTCGCCGTGAAGTCGGCGCCACCATCGACCGGCTGCTCGTTGGCATCACCCGCTCCTAGTCAGCCGGTCAAGCCACGGAGAAAATAAGGGGGAAGGGCGTTCGCCCGCTCCGCATCTTTTAAAGTAGATTGGTTCCCGACTTGGATCTCCTTGGGGCATCCCTTGCGAGCCAACAGGGGCTTGTAATCCGTCCCACCCGGGGAGCTTCTGTTACGGATTACGAACTCAAAACCACCTGGGAGCCACCAGGCTGATCCATCGCCTCCAGGGCGGGCGGAACGACATCTCCGCCACCCCGACGTCGGACCCGTCCAGGGGCGGAATCCCTCAGGACTTCGCCTTCTTCGAGGGTTTCGACGTGCCGGAACTGTTGAGGGCGACCGCCTGGCGAACGAGCGCCTTGAAGGCGGACGCGTCGACTTCTTCTCCCTCGTGGATGTCGATCGCGCGGCGCGCGTTTCCGTCGAGACTCGAGTTGAAGAGACGGGCCGGATCCTTCAGCGACGCGCCCTTGGGGAAGGTGAGCTTCACGACATTCTTGTAGGATTCGCCGGTGCAGATGATGCCGTCGTGCGACCAGACCGGAGTGCCCATCCACTTCCACTCCTCGACGACGTCCGGGTCCGCTTCCTTGATGAGCCGGCGCATTCTGCCGAGGGCTTCCCCTCGCCAGTCCCCGAGTTCGGCGATTCTTTTGGAGATGAGCTCCGACGCCGACCGGCCCTGGCTCGCGCCCGACTTTTTCATGTTCTGATCCTAAAAGTTCCAGATACAGTTCATTTGCAAGACAGTAGAGGATAGTCAAGTAAGACTTCAGGCCAATTTTACGGCGTGCGAATAGACGCGGAAATAGCCAATCGTAATGGATAGATCACGCCGAAGCCCCAGGGGCGCAGGCGGATCCTAAACGAGGGTATCCGCATACGGCTTTGAATGGTGATCCCGCCCCGCCTCCGCTTCGTCGACCTCTTCCGCGGCCTCCTCATGATCCACATGGCCCTCGACCACTGCTCCCTCTTCTGGAACGCCCACCGGTTCGCCGACGAGTTCTGGGACCGCCTGCCCGTGCCCTACGACCTCCCCAATTTCCTCGCCCGCTTCACCGGATTCTTCGTCGCCCCCGGCTTCTCCTTCATGGCCGGATTCATGGTCGCCGTCACCGACGCCGCACGCGCCGGACGCGGGGAACCCGAGTCCGCCGTCCGCCGCCGGCTCCTCACCCGCGCCGGCCTCCTCATCGCCGCCGAAACGATCTTCTTCAGCATCGCCTTCCGGCGGTGGCAGGTCGGAGTCCTCACCTGCCTCGGCGCGTGCCTCTTTGTCACCACGTTCCTCCGCCGCGCGCCGACCCGTTGGCTCCTCGGCGCGGCGCTCGCGATCCTCGCGCTCCACCCGATCCTCCTCGTCCTCTGGACCGACCGACTCGACGCACCCGGCATCGCGATCAAGCTCCTCCACCAGGCGGGCAAATTCGGATGGCTCGAAGTCTACTACCCGATCGTCCCCTGGATCGGCGTCATGCTCCTCGGACTCGTCACCGGCCGCGGGTACGTCCGCCGCGGCGCGCGCTTCTGGTGGAAGACCGCCGCGTTCTTCGCGGCCGCGTTCCTCGCCTTCCGGCTCGGCCACATCGGCTCGGCGGGGCGGTACGACCAGGTCCTCTCTTATTCCTTTTTTACGTGGTCCAAGTATCCGCCCGACCTGCCGTGGCTCGCCGCATCGTTCGCCGCGATCTTCGCGCTTCTCGCGATCCTCGATCGGTGGCAATCGAGCCCGGCCCTCGTCTCCGCGCCCGCCGAGTTCGTCGCGACCTTCGGGCGGGTTCCCTTTTTCTTTTACCTCGTCCACTTCGCCGTCCTGCAGGTCACCTCCCCGCGCGAGCCGCGGACGCTTCCGGTCGCGCTCGCCGTGTGGGCCGCCCTGCTTCTCCTGCTCTGGTGGCCGTGCCGCGCGTGGTTCGCGCGGCGAAAGCGAATTCGCGAAAGAATCCCCTCGGGGGCGGAATAGGTTTCAAAAGTCTTGAGCCCCCGTATAATCAATTCATGGCCACCCTCCACGTCTACGCCGGGAGTCTGGACCGGCTCGAAGCCATGCTCTTCGCCCGGCGCCCCGAAAAGGCCAATTACGGGCCGCCGGAGAAGCTCCTGGAGCACCTTCAGAACGAGAACGTGCTGGAGCGCGTCCGCGCCGGCGCCGGCCCCTCGGATTCGGACGACGCCGAGGAGGCCCTCAAGCGGTTCGTGGACGGCCCTTCGCCGGAGGAGCCGCTCGACCGGACCCACGCGCTCGTCCTCCACGGCATCGTGGAGGTCCTCTGCGCTCGGATCGGCGACGAGGGATTCGGCGCCACGACCCTCGCGGCGCTCGCCGACTTCGGCGCCCGGTTCCAGGAATCGCTCGGCGCCCCGATCGGGGAGAGCCTGTCGACCCGCCGCCTCCCCTTCGTCCATTTCGCGGACGACGTGGTCACGCCCTTCTTCAGCTACTGGATGCACGACGAGATGAAGGGGTTCCTGAAGCGGATGCCGGGGGCGCTCAAGGCCGCCGGACAGGACGCCTCGGCGATTCAAGCTCTCCACCGGCTCCGCGAGCAGTGGACCGATGCCGTTGGCCAGGGACCCGATGCGATCTTGGTTGGCGTCGTGTGATGGAGTGCTGACCGCTGACTGCTGACCGCTGACCGCCGACAATTTTTCTGCTACCCTGCGCTTGATGCCGAAGGCTTCCGTCGCCGTTGATCAGGCGCTGATCAACTTTCTCGCCCTCGAAGCGCCGTTCCTTCTCCCCGAGGCGACCTCGATCGAGGATCTGCGCAAGGCGATCCGGCGCATCTCCGCCGACCCGACGCCGCTCTGGCCCGGGGTCACCGCCGCGGACGCCGCCTCGTGGACGCGCGACGCGCTCCTCGAGCAGGTCGAGGGATTCCTCCGCCGGCAGGAGCTCCGCGCCTCACTCACCCGGGAGGAGCGCCGCGAGATTTATCGCGTCATGCTCCTCACCCGCGAGGTCGACACCCTCCTGAAGCGGTGGTTCGTCGAAAAGA
>DATHFI010000286.1:0-3279 GCA_035490275.1 Planctomycetota bacterium | reverse complement strand
CCTCGCCGAAACTTCCCGCCGGAATGTGCACCATCCGGCCTCGCGGAGCCCCGGAAAAAACGAGCGTCCGGAACCGAGGCGACGCAGGCGGCTGTTCCTCCTTGGCCGCGGGACGCTCCTGGATCAGCGCCTTTAGGGCCTCCTCGAGCGCCGACCGGGTGCGCGTCAGTTCGGTGCGCAATTCCCCCAAGCCGCGCTCGGTCTCCTCGACACGCTGTCCGTAGGCCCCCACCATGGCCCGAACCTCCTGGGCCGTGGGAAGCCCGACCTCGAAGGACTCGCGGCGGGGCTCGGAGGCCGGAGGCGCCTTCCTCTCGCGAGAAGAGGCCAGCGCGAGAAGCAGGACGAGTCCGATCCCCCCCGCCGTCATCCAAAGCTTTGTCCGACTCACGGCGCTCTCGCGAATACGAGATAAAGGAGCGTGGCGCCCTTGGGGGGAACGATGTGCTCCCGCGCGGCGACGAGGACCAGGCCGGGTCCGCGAAGTTTCGACGGATCGATCCGGTGCGGAGCCTCCGCGAGGTTGCGCAGTTCAATCACGTAGCCCGTGTAATGTGCATTTTCGACGACGAAGCGGCACCGGAGTTCGGCCGCGCCGATCCGGAAGAGCACGGCATCGCCGCTGCGCCGCGCCCGGGCGTCCGGGGGGAGACGCCCGAGGCGCAGCGCGCGGACGAATTCCAGCGAGGGCGGCGCCTCACCCGCGCGCGGGGAGGTCCGGACGATTCGAACGGAGGTGTCCGACCCGGGAGTGATCGCGAGCCGGTACAGGGTTCCGCCGGTCCCGAGTACGTGGAGATCTCCGCTCGCCGGACGGAGGAGCTTGAGAAAGAGCAGGTTCTTCCTTTGCTCGACGGAGAGATCGCCTTCATTCCACGCCGCGACCATGGCCTCGATGGATTCCTCGGGGAAAGTCACGACGCACGTCGCGTGCCGGTCGGCCGCCGCCACCGCCGGGCGCACCTCGATGGCGCGACCTTCCTCGAACGGCACCTGCCGTTCCTGGCACAGGACCGCGGCCGCCAGCATCAGGGTCGTCATGGGGCGTTACCTCCGAGCACGGCGATCTCCTCGCGAAGGCGGTCGACGGTGGGAAGGCCCTCCACCACGCGGAATCGCCTCCCGCGCGTGAGGAGCAGGGTCGGCGCCCGACGCACGAAGTCCACCTCCATCGCGTCGCGATACACGACCTCCACCTCCAGGCCGCGGGTGGCTTCCGGAAGAACGTGATTGCGGAGTTCATCGCAGTAAGGACAGTCGGACCGGGTGTAGGCCACGATTCGTGTGTGTGTCGAAGGCTCGACGGAGATCGGCGGGGCGGCCAGGAGACCCACGGCGGCCGTCCAAGGCAGGATCGCCGGGAGCGAGGGCCAGGATCGCGGATGGCGCGCGAGCGCCAGGCTGGTGGCGGCGAAAGCGCATGTTGCCACGGCGAGGCAGAGCGCGCAGAAGGTTCCGCGCGAAGTCATCGCGTACAGAAGGCCGACGTGGATTCCCGAAACCGCCATGAAACCAAAACGGACGAGCGGAAAATCCTCGCGAAGAAGGACCCCGGCGAGGAGGGTGGCGTAAACGAAAATCCCGATCGGCTCCAAGCGAGAGGGACCGTCGCAGGCCGGACAACCGACGGCCGCCGCCACGCAGGCCGCGAGCGCCCCGCCGGTCGCCAGAAGAAGGATCGCCCTTCTCATTTGAGGATCGCCCCCATGTCGACTCCGAAGACCGAGCCGAGAATCTTGGGGAAGAGGGCCAGCGCGATCGCCGCGACCGCGCAGATCGCCGCCATGTCCCACTCGCCGCGCTTGACCCCCTTGCCGACGATGCCGTAGAGGAAGCAGTAGGCGGCTCCGAGGGGGAAGATCCAGCGGATGACGATGCGAAGGATCGCCGTGAAGATGCCGGTCGATTCCTTGTCGATCGCCTTGGCCGCGTCCTGGGCCTCCGCCGCCAGCGGCCCCGCGAGAAGAACCGCCGCGACGAGGGCCGCCGCACCCAACCATCCAATTCTCATGTGCGTTCCTCCGAAGCACGCCATGCCCCGGAGTGCGCGGCACCGCCCCTGCGCCGCATGAATTCGCCGCCGGATTTTGCGGTCTCCGGCTCCGCCAGCGCACACCGTGTCGGAGGTTTGGATGACGGCCTCGAAATACCGCCGACCATGCGCCCGGACGCTCGACCGGCCCATCCAAGTTTTCGGGCTCGAGCCCGAAGATCTCGTCGGCCTGGGACTCGTCGCCATCACGCTCCTTTTCCTCGTCGATGGCGTTGTGGCGGTGGGATCCGGCCTGGGCCTCTGGATTGCGTTGATCAAGCTCAAAGCGGGGAAACCCCCGGGACACCTTTATGGTCTTGCTTACCGGCACGGACTCGCGGACCGGCTTCCCGGGATTCTCCGTGCGCCCCAGGTTCTTCCCCGCCGCGTGACCCGTCTTTCACCATTCTCCGGAGAAGAAGATGACGAGCTCGCCAGGTCCTGGTGGGCCCACCGGGGCCCTCCGTAATTCGCGCGTCCTCGACGAGGCCTCCCGGACCCGGGACGGCACGCGCCGGATTGCCGCGGCTTTCATCGCCGCCTTGATCGTCGGGATGCTCCTCCTTCACCTCGTCCTCCGGATCGACCAGGCCCTCCCCCTCGAACTCCATCGGAAGGTGCGCCATGCGGCGGTTCTTCTCCCTCAATGAGCTGACGCGGCGTCGTGACCTCATGCTCGCCGCGCTGGTCGGCTCGCTCGGCCTCGACTTGCTCCTCGGCCTGGTCCTCGTGGTCAAATCTCTCGAGCGCCGGCCCGTGCTGGTCTTGCCGCAGGAGGAGCTCGCCGTGCCCGGGGAGATCAGCGACGACGCGGCCCGCGACTTCGCGCGGCTCTACCTCGTCACCTTCGACACCTACACGCCCTCGACCCTTCCGGCGGCGACCGAATGGCTGAAGAAGCGGCTCTCCCCGCGCACCTGGACGCAGGCCAGCGAGGGTCTCGAGCGCCGCCTCGCGGTCGCGCGCGAAGGGAGAATGTCCTCGCTCGTCGTGCCTCTCGACGAAGGCGCGGTGAATCGGAATGAGGGCGAGGTCACGGTCACCGCCCGAGCGCGGCGGACAATTTTCATCGCCGACCGGTTGTCACGTGAATCCACCGCGGTCTACCGCATCGCTCTCGAGCAGGTGCCCCACACGGCGGCGAACCCGAGCGGACTCGTGGTGGCGTCTCAAGCGGTCGAGGAGGAGAAGGATGAAAGCGGTCGCTAGCCTTTTCTGGGTCGCGTTCGTCGTCCAAGAGCCCATCT
>DATHFI010000285.1:0-3739 GCA_035490275.1 Planctomycetota bacterium | reverse complement strand
GAGGTTGGCCGAAGGTTAGCGCGAGTGGTAGTACCAGATCACCTCGCCCGTGACTTGCCAGGGATTTCCATTCAATCGTCGTGCGATTCCCGCGACCCGGTGACGCTTCAAGACTTCAAGGGACCAATTTCGGCTCCGGTTGAAGGCTTCGTCGCCCCGGTGGAAATAGAGCCAGACCCTTTGGTTGTCCGGTGTGAGGCCCGTCAATGCCCTCGCGAGGCACGGCGGCTCGTCGACTATTGGGAGCTCGTCCAGCCTCACCCGAAGGATCTCGATGGCTTCGCCCAAGGTTTTTCCAATCAAGTCGGCGTCACTTGTGAGCGGTGATTCCAAATTACGGCCGCCGGACGAGGCGCATCCGCTCAGGAAGAGCGTCGTCACGAGGAACGTTCGCATATCGCTAGGATGGTACGTAATGCTCGCGCTGAAGGCGGCGCTGTGGGCGCTGGTCGCGCCGGGCACGGTGGACGTCGTCGTGCCCGCGATCCTGATCGCGTCGAAAGCGGGACCGCTGGACCTGGGCCCGTGGCGGTGGCTCGGGCTTCCCCTCATCGCCATCGGAGCGCCCGTGCTCGTCTGGTGCGTCGTCAATTTCGCGCGGGAGGGGCGCGGGACGCTCGCGCCGATCGATCCCCCGAAGTTCGTGGTGCGCGGCGGGCCCTACCGTTGGGTCCGCAATCCGATGTACCTCGCCAACGTGACGATCATCACGGGCGAGGCGCTCCTCTTCGAGTCGTGGGCCGTCGCCGCGTGGGGAGCCTTCATGGCCGTCGCCTTCCACCTGTTCGTCGTCTTCTACGAGGAGCCGACGCTGACGCGTCGTTTCGGCGCGGCGTATGAGGAATATCGGCGGACCGTCCCGCAATGGCTTCCACGCATCAAGTGAAGTCCTCCGCCGAAAATCGAGAATCCAGAATCGAGAATCTCATTCGCTCGAGGTTGGGTTGTCGTTTCTCCGCGCAGTCTGTTACAAAGATACGCCCATGAATTTCACGAAGATGCACGGCACCGGCAACGACTACATCTACGTCGATCTCTCCCGCGAGAAGGTGAAGGATCCCGCGGCCCTCGCCGTGGCGATCTCCGACCGGCGCACCGGAGTCGGGTCGGACGGGCTCATCCTCATCGGCCCCTCGAAGAAGGCCGACTTCCGCATGACCATGTTCAACGCGGACGGCAGCGAGGGCGCGATGTGCGGGAACGGCGTCCGGTGCATCGGCAAGTACGTCTACGAGCGCGGTCTCACCCGGAAGAAGTCGATCGATCTCGAGACGAAATCGGGGAACGTCCGGCTCGACCTCCACGTCCGCGGCGGCAAGGTCGGCCGCGTGACGGTCGACATGGGCCCGCCCCGGCCCGTCCCCGCGGAGTTCCACGTCCGGGCCGACGGGACCGCGACGCGCCTCGAAGCGGAGGTCGCCGCGGGCGGCGCCGTCTACCGCGGCACCGTCGTCTCGATGGGCAACCCCCATTTCGTCGTCGAGGTCGCCGACCCCGACGCCTTCCCGGTCGCCTCCGTCGGGCCGCTCCTCGAGCGCCACCCGGACTTCCCCTCGCGCGTGAACGTCGAATTCGTTCGCGTCACCGGGAAGGACCGCGTCCGCCAGCGGACGTGGGAGCGGGGCAGCGGCGAAACCTTCGCCTGCGGCTCCGGGTCCTGCGCCACCGCCTTCGCGCTCCATGGCGCGGGAAAGGTCGGACGCCGGGTCGACATCGACCTCCGCGGCGGGACGCTCGGCTTCGAGATCGGCTCCGACGGCCGGGTTTTCATGACCGGCCCTGCGGTCGAGGTCTTCCGGGGCGTCTGGCCCAACTCATCACCCTCCCGGTCGTTGAAAAGTCCGGCTCGTCGCTGAACCGGCTTTTCGGTATCGGGGGGTCTCGTGGCCCGAGGTCTCGGAATCGAAGTCAACGGCGCCTTCGTGCGCGTCCTCGCCGTAGAGGGAGGGAAGCGCCCCCGGATCCTCTCCTTCTCCGAGCAGGCCATCGACCCGGACGCGTCGCTCCCCTGGGCCGATCGCGCCCGCGACGCCGTCAAGGCCGCGGTCGCCGCCGCGGGCGGGGCGAGGGGCCGCATCGCCGCCTCCATCGATTCGGGGGAGGTCGTCCTCCGCGAACTCCAGCTCCCCTTCACGGCGGACGAGCAGATCCGCAAGACGGTACCCTTCGAGCTCGAGCACCACGTCCACAACCACGCCATCGAGGACCTGGTGGTCGATTACGTCCGGACGGTCGTGACGGAAAAGGGCTCGCAGCTCCTCGTCGCCGGCGTCCCCCGGAAAATCATCGAGGAGCGGCTGGCGCTCCTCGAGTCCGCGGGCGCCGATCCGGCCCTCCTCGACCTGGACTCGCTGGCGCTCTTCAACGCGGTCGTCGCGGCGGGAACGGTGAAGGGCGACGCCCCGATTCTCGTCGTGTACGGCGGCTCGCGCTTCACCAAGTTCCTGCTGATCGAGGCGGGCCGCCCCCGGTCCATCCGGACCATCCGGTACTCGCCCTCCGTCGGCGAGACCGCGCCGTCGATCGATATCCCGGACAAGGAAGAAGCCGTCCTCGGAGACGAACCGTACGTCATCATCGAGAAGACCTCCCCGGTCGACATCCTCGCGAAGGAAGCCGGCCGGTTCCTGATGGCCTCCGGTACCACCGCCACGCCGTCGAGCATCTTCGTCGCGGGCAACCTGGACCCCGCCGAAGTGGCCGGCCCGCTCTCCGAGACCACGGGAATCCCCGTCGAGGCCCTCGACCTCCTCTCGGCGTTCCCCCACGCGCTTCCGGCCGGGGGAGGGATCGAGCGGAAGGTGCCGGTCGCCCTGGGGCTCGCGCTCAAGGCCGTCGATCGGGACGCCTCCGGGACCGACTTCCGCCGCGACGAGTTCTCCTACGCGAAGAAGTTCGAGACAGTGAAGTCGTCCGCGCTGGTTTTCGTCGACCTCGTCCTCATGTTCCTCGCGCTCGTGTCGCTGCATCTGTACTTCAAGGGGCAGGATCTGCGGGTACGGACGGCGGAGGTCCTGAAGTACCAGACGCAGATCGTCGCCGACGCCTTGAATCACGATCCCGCGGCCATCCCCGAGGCGCTCAAGACCGACCCCTCGAAGTCCCTGTCGTACATGAAGGCGAAGCTGGAGGCGCTGGAGGCCGAGGTGGGGGCGGGCAACCATCCGATCGAGCACTCCGCGCTGAACCTCGTCAGCCGGATCTGGTCGACGCTGGATCAATTCTACCAGCAATCCAGCGGGAGGAAATTCGAAGGCCGGCCCTTCTTCCTCCAGATCGACTCCGCCACCACGACGCAGGACCCGGCGCGCGGAGAGGCGAGCGTCGCCTTGGCCGGCCTGGCCACAAACACCCCGCTGGCGGAGAATCTCAAGCAGATGCTAGAGGCGGCCGCGCCCTTCGACAAGGAGTGGACCATGGAAACCGGCCAGTACCGGGCCGACAAGGACTACACTCGATTCTCGTTCACGCTTCGGAAGGGGAAGAAATGAGCCCACGGCGCTGGACCTTCACGGGCTGGGCCCTGGCGGTCTCGGGGGCGGTGGGCCTTGGGCTGCTCGCCCTGATCCTCCACCTGCAGGGCCGCGTGGGGGCCGCGCGGGCGGAGTACGCGCTCGCGAAGACCGGCAAGGAGACGCTTGAGAACCTGCGGCTCCGCTACCGCGAGCTCGAGGACCGCAAGCGCCGGATGCCCCCCCAACCCACGGGGCCTTCCGGTTCGTGGCTGGAGTTCCTCGCC